>JAIBJM010000092.1 GCA_020029535.1 Gammaproteobacteria bacterium
TATAAGGTCGCAATCTGTCCGCTACCTCCGATCAAGAACGTCGTTGCAGTCGGGGACGGGTCCATATAAGGGTATGCCCCAGCACGCGCCGCCATGAGCAAGCACCAGAAGCCTGTCCGCCACGACCGCGGGCAGCGCTGGCCGGCGTCGCTCAGGTGACCTTCATCCCCGGCGTGGCGCCGCTGTCGGGTGACAGCAGGAAGATGCCGGTCTTGTCATCGGGGTTGCTGGCGCACAGCACCATGCCCTCGGAAATGCCGAAGCGCATTTTGCGCGGCTCCAGATTGGCCACCATCAGCACCAGGCGGCCCACCAGCTGCTCGGGTTGATAGGCGCTGCGGATGCCCGAAAACACATTGCGCTGCTCGCCACCCAGATCCAGCGTCAGCTGCAGCAGCTTGTCGGCGCCTGCAACGGTGCTGGCCGCCGCCACGCGCGCAATGCGCAGATCCAGCTTCTGGAAATCGGCGAGGCTGATATTGGGCAGGGAGGCGGTCTGGGCCGGTTTGGCGGCAGGCGCGGCCGCTGCATCGCTGCCTTCGACCAGCGCGGCCACCACGGCCGGGTCCAGTCGCGTGGCCAGCGGCTGATAAAGCGCCAGCGGCGCATCCAGCAGCGGCGTTTCAATATCGTTCCAGCGCTGCAGCGGTACGCCGAGGAAGCGTTCGGCGTGGCCGGCCATCTGCGGCAGCACCGGCGCCAGCATGCTGATCAGTACACGGAACAGGTTGATGCCCTGCGTGGCGACGCCAGCCACCTCAGCGGCGCGTGCCGGCTCCTTGGCCAGCTTCCACGGCTTGTGCTGGTCCACATACTGATTGGCGCGATCGGCCAGCGCCATGATGTCGCGGATCGCTGCGGAATAATTGCGCGATTCATACAGCGCGCCGATGGTGCCGGCGGCCGCCACGAATTCGGCGTACAGCGCCGGATCAGGCAGCGTCGCGGCCAGCCGGCCGCCGCCACGCTCGATGAAACCGGCGCAGCGGCTGGCGATGTTGACCAGCTTGCCGACCAGATCGCTGTTGGTGCGGGCCAGGAAGTCATCGAGACTGAGGTCGATGTCCTCGATGCCGTCGCTGAGCTTGGCGGCGAAGTAGTAGCGCAGCGGCTCGGGCGGCAGATGCTGCAGGTAACGGCGCGCGGTGATGAAGGTACCGCGCGACTTGGACATCTTCTGGCCGTTGATGGTCAGGAAGCCGTGCACGTACACCGCGGTGGGCCGGCGCAGTCCCGCGCCATGCAGCACCGCCGGCCAGAACAGCGTATGGAAGTAGCTGATGTCCTTGCCGATGAAATGGTACAGCTCGGTAGCGCTTTCCGACCGCCAGTACTCGTCGAAATTCAGGTCACGCTGCCTGCGCAGCGCCTCGAAGCTGCCGATGTAGCCGATCGGCGCGTCGAACCAGACGTAGAAATACTTGCCGGGCGCGTCGGGTATCTCGACGCCGAAGTACGGTGAGTCGCGCGAGATGTCCCAATCCTGCAGGCCGGTTTCGAACCACTCGTTGAGCTTGGCTTGCACGGCCAGCTGCAGGCTGCCGCTGGCCAGCCACTGGCGCAGCATGGCCTCGAAGTTGCCGAGCTTGAAGAACAGGTGCTCGGATTCGCGCCACACCGGCCGCGTCGAGGATACCGTTGACACCGGATCGATCAGCTCGGCCGGTGTATAGGTGGCGCCGCACACTTCGCAGCTGTCGCCGTACTGGTCCGGACTCTTGCAGCGCGGACAGCTGCCGCGCACATAGCGGTCGGGCAGGAACATCTGCGCCTGCTCGTCGTAGGCCTGGCGCACCGAACGGCGGGCGATGTGACCAGCGTCGCGCAGCCGCGCGTACATCTCGTGCGTCAGCTTTACGTTCTCGGGCGAATGCGTGGAGTGAAACTGGTCGAAGCCGATCAGGAAGCCGTCGTAATCGGCGCGATGCTCGGCGGCGCTGGCCGCGATCATCTGCTCCGGTGTCTGACCCTGCTGCTGGGCGCGGATCATGATCGGCGTGCCATGCGTGTCTTCGGCGCAGACGTACAGGCAGTCGTTGCCGCACATCTTCTGGTAGCGCACCCAGATGTCGGTCTGCACCGCTTCGATGATGTGCCCGAGATGCAGCGGGCCGTTGGCGTAGGGCAGGGCGCTGGTAACCAGTATCTTGCGTGACATGCGGCAATTATTGCACGGCAACGAGTTGCCGTGGCCGCGCGAAGCGTCAGCCGCGCGCCCTGGCTTCTTCGAACTTGGCCTTGTTGATGGCCTTTTTATAAGCCTCGGCCCCACTGATGGTGCCGGCATCCAGCAGCTGCTGGATGGCCACGTCCATGGTGCGCATGCCCTGCGCGCCGCCGGATTGCATCACGGTTTCGAGCTGGTCCAGCTTGCCCTGCCGGATCAGGTTGGCCGAGGCCGGAGTATTGATCAGGATTTCCAGTGCGCCCACGCGACCATGGCCCTCGCTCCGCTGCAGCAGCTGTTGCGAGATCACGCCACGGAGCGACGTGGACAGCATGGTGCGCACATGCGACTGCTTGTCGCTGGGAAAGGCGTTGACCATGCGGTCCACGGTCTGCGCGGCGCCGTTGGTATGAAGTGTGGCCATCACCAGAATGCCCATCTCTGCGGCGGTGATGGCGGTGCTCATGGTTTCCAGGTCGCGCAGCTCGCCGACCAGGATGACGTCCGGATCTTCGCGCAGCGCCGAATGCAGGGCGTCGGCAAAGCCGGCGGTATGCGTACCGATCTCGCGCTGGCTGATCAGGCAGTTGCGTCGCATGTGCACGAACTCGATCGGATCCTCGATGGTGAGGATGTGACCCTTCTCGCGCTTGTTGATGTCATCGATCATCGCCGCCAGCGAAGTGGACTTGCCCGAACCGGTTTTGCCGGTGACCAGGATCAGGCCATTGGTGGCCCGGCACAGCTGGTGCACGGCCGGCGGCATCTTCAGTTCCTCCAGCGTCAGGGCCTTGGACGGAATGGCGCGGAACACCGCGCCCATGCCCTTGAGCTGGCGCATGATGTTGACGCGGAAGCGGCCGCGCTCGGGCAGCGTGTAGGCGAAGTCCGCACCGTCCTGCGACTCGAAGCGTTCGATCGAACGCCTGGGCATGATTTCGTAGAGGCACTCTTTGACGAAATCCGGTGTCAGCAGTTCGGGCCGCAGCGGACCCAGGTCGCCGTGCAGGCGGATGCGCGGCGGATCGCCGGCAATGAAATGCAGGTCGGAGCCGCGCCGCTTGAGGATCTCCTCGAGGAAGCTGTCGATCTGCGCCATATTCAGGAGGGCGGCATGGCCGCGGGCGCTTCCAGCCTGGCCAGCAGCGTGGTGTCGGTGACGAACTTCTGCAGCGCGCGCTTTTCGGTGGCGTAAATGAAGGCGTCGTCCGGATCGACTTCCTTGGCCTGCACTGCGGCGATCAGCGCCTGGTCGAGCATCTGCATGCCGAACTCGCGCCCGGTCTGCAGCTGGCTGGGAATCTGGTGCGTCTGGTCGGTCATGATCAGCTTGGCAATGGCCTTGGTCATTACCAGCACTTCGCAGATGGCTTTGCGGCCGCGCCCGTCGGCAGTCTTGCACAGCACCTGGGTGACGACAGCCAGCAGGCTCTGCGCCAGGAAGCCCTTGGTCTGCTCGCGTTCCTCGGCCGGCAGCGCGTCGATCATGCGGTCGATGGTCTTGACCGCGCCGGTGGTGTGCAGCGTACCCAGCACCAGGTGTCCGGTTTCGGCGGCGGTCATCGCCATGCGTATGGTGGCGGCATCGCGCAGCTCGCCGACCAGGATGACGTCCGGGTCCTCGCGCATCGCGGCGCGCACGCCCTCGGCAAAGCTCGGGATGTGGTTGCCCAGTTCGCGCTGGATCACCTGGCTCTGCTTGCTGCGGTGAACGAACTCGATCGGGTCTTCCAGGCTGATGATGTTCAGTTTGCGGCTGCTGTTCAGCAGATCGATCATCGCCGCCAGCGTGGTCGACTTGCCGGTGCCGGTGGAGCCGGTGACCAGGATCATGCCCTGGTGGTAGTCGCACAGCTTCTTGACGATGGGCGGCAGCTTCAACGAATCCAGCGTCGGCACGTCAGACGGAATGGTGCGGAAGGTGGCGCCCACACCGGTGTCCTTGCGGTACACATTGACGCGGAAGCGGCCGCCTTCGGCCGACACATACGAGAAGTCCAGGTCGTTGCCGCGCAGGAAATAATCGGACTGGTTGGGGGTCAGGATCTCGGTGATGTAGCTCTCGAGCTCGGTGTCGCGCAGCTCGCGGAACTTGATCGGGATCAGGTCGCCATTCATGCGCAACATCGGCGGCACGCCCACCGCCAGATGGATGTCTGAGCAACCCTGCTGGGTGCCGAGCTTCAGGAATGCATCGATGCGTGCCAAATGCCTGCTCCGGCGCGGATCAACGGAAAGCTTCCAGTGCCACGCGCAGCTCGTCCATGGTCTGGTGGCGCTTGGTCTTGTCCACGGACATGGCGCGCATGACCAGATCGGCGAGGCTCTGCGACAGCGCCGGATTCACTTCCTTGGGATGTTTGGCCTTGCCCTGCACGTGCTGGTACATCACCGACATGTGATCGCCCCGAGAATAGGGCGGTACGCCGGTCAGTATCTCGTACAGGATCACGCCCACGGCATAAATATCGGCCCGCTCGTCCACCTTGCGGCCCAGGATCTGCTCCGGAGCCATGTATTTCGGCGAACCGATCACATAACCGGTCTTGGTCAGCTGGGTGTCGCCCTGGCTTTGCGCCGCCGCGACGCCGAAGTCCACGATCTTCAGCAGGCCGTCGTCGTTGATCAGCACGTTGGCCGGCTTCAGGTCACGGTGCACGATGCCCACCTGGTGAGCCACCGTCATGCCGGTGCACATGTCGATGCCGAACTGCACCGCGCGCTTCAGCGGCATCGGCTTCTCGTTGACCACCTCTGCGCCCAGCGTATGCGAGGGGAAGTACTCCATCGAAATGGCGTACAGCCCCTGGATGAACAGGAAGTCGTAGATGCGGATGACGTTGCGGTGCGTGATCTTGCGCGAGTAGCGCAGCTCGTGCACGAAGCGCTTCATCACCTCTTCGTCTTCGGCGACGTTGGGATTGAGGAACTTGAGGATCAGCCGCTCGTCGACCACGGTGTCTTCCATCAGCAGCACGGTGCCGAAGGCGCCCTTGCCGATGCGCTCGATGTATTTGTAGCGGCCCTCGATCACATCGCCCGGATTCAGCGTGGCAATGTCCAGCTTGGTGACGGTGGCCGCAGCAGCCTGGTGCACGGCCTGCGCCACCTGATCTTCGGGAATCAGCAGCGTGCGGGCCGTCTCGCGGCCGCGATTGGAAACGGCACGGGTGCCGGAGCCGGTGGTCGCCACCCCGGGCGTGGCGGTGATGCCCGAGGAGAAGCGCACTTCAATCTCGGTCAGTGCGCGCACCGCGGCGCGCGCCACGGTGGGATCGGCATGCGCCGTCTGCGGCTGCAGCTGCACACGGATCTGGTCGGCGCGCCCTTCATCCACCAGCTGCGCCAGCGCCTGGATGACTTCGACGCGGATGTCCTTCTCGTTGCGTTCCAGCAGCGGCAGGATCTGGTCCACGATTTTGGCGTCACCGAGCTTGCCGATGGCGCGCACCACCACCGGCAGCGTGCGCGGCACGGCAGCCTTGAGCATCTCCAGCAGGCGCGGCATGGCATTGGAGCTGCCGATTTCGGCCAGCGCGTCGACGGCACGTTCGCTGACCCACCAGTCTTTGTCGCGCGTAGCCTCTATCAGATGCTTGATGGCGCGCTCGTCCTTGGTCTGGTTCAGGATCTCGATGGCAGCGCGCCGGATGTCCTCATCCTTGTCGCGCACCAGCTCCAGCACGGCGTCGATGACGCGCGGACCGCCGATCTTGCCCAGTGCATCGCCGGCGCGGCTGCGTACCCACCAGTCATCGTCCTTGATGGCTTCCAGCAGGAACTTGACCGAGCGCGCGTCGCCGACCTCATTGAGCACTTCGACGGCGGCGCGCCGCGCATAGTCATTTTCGTCCTTGAGCACCTGCACCAGGTGCTTGACGGTGTCGGGATCGCGCGCTTTGATCAGCACATCGACGGCGCGGTTCTGCACTTCGATCTCCGGATCGCGCAGCATGTTGCACAGCATGACCGCTTCGAATGGGCCGCTCATCTTCGACAACGACCCCAGTGCGGCGGCGCGCACCTGCTTGTTGCCATCGCCAAGCTGGGCCTGTAGAGCGCGCGCGACTTCGGGCCGGTCGAACTTGCCGAGAATGTTGATGATGTGCAGGCGCGCGCTCTGGTCCTTGCCCTGCAATCGCCCGATCAGTTCCGGAACGGCATTTTCATCGGCCACCTCGCCGATGATGCGGAACAGTGCCGCCTTTTCGTTCGGCTCCTGGGCATAGGCCGCCTTCAGCAGCTCGCGCACCGACAGGCGCGTGCGGTGGGCATTGATGACTTCCAGCAGCGCCGACTTGGATACCCCCGCGGTACCCAGTGCTTCAAGCAGCAGATTCGGTGGATAATTGCGGCTGCTGGTCAGCGCCCACGACACCCCGGCGATGACCCGCGGGCTGCCTTCGACCAAGGCCGTGACGAACTGCGGAAAGTTCTTGCCGTCGGCCAGATGTGACAGTACATCGACAAAGGCCACCGTGGTGTTCTTGTCGGCATCGGGAAGCGAGGCCAGCACCAGCTCGATGGCTCCGGCGCCGACATCCTTGAGTTTGGCGATGGCCCGCTGCGTGTCCGTATCGAGGACGTTGGACGAAGACTTGATCTGCGTGATCAGCCGGTCCGCGCGCAGGTTGGAAAAAAAACTCATTCGCTAAATATGGTCCTGTGCCCGACGTTGCTGGTGTCTGGCGGCATGGGAAAACGCCCCGTTGCGGCCCCGCGGCAGGCCGGAGATTATGCCACGAACGGCCCGCCGCACCGCCAGTCCACGCGCTAGAATCGCCGCCCGCACCCAAGGCCCATCAATGTCGCACTCTGAAACAGCAGTCCGTGCTGCCATCGAAGGTTTCATCGAGCCCTGCCTGCAGCAGACATTGGGCCAGGCGCGGGCCGTGACGCAGTTAACGCTGGATGGTCCGCGACTGAACCTGACGCTGGAGCTGGGTTTCCCGGTGGGCGGATATGCTTCGCAGCTGACGGCTGCGCTGGCCGCACAGCTGCGCCATGCGGGACTTGCGGATATTGACCTCGCGCTGACGCTGAGCAGCCGCATCGTCGCGCACAGCGTGCAACGGAATCTGCAGCCATTGGCCGGTGTCGGCAATGTGGTGGCGGTGGCCAGCGGCAAGGGCGGCGTGGGCAAGTCCACGGTGGCGGTCAATCTGGCACTGGCCTGGGCGGCACAGGGCGCGCGGGTGGGCATGCTGGATGCCGACATCTATGGACCCAGCCAGCCATTGATGCTGGGCCTGGTCGGCCAGCGGCCCGACTCGCCCGACGGCAAGCACATACGGCCGCTGCAGGCGCACGGCCTCAAGGTCATGTCCATTGGCCTGCTGGTCGATGCCGCGCAGGCCCTGGTGTGGCGCGGTCCGATGGTCACCCAGGCGCTGACGCAGATGCTGGCCGATACCCAATGGGGCGAGCTCGACTATCTGGTGGTCGACATGCCGCCGGGCACCGGCGATATCCAGCTGACGCTGTCGCAACGGGTGCCGGTGGCCGGCGCGGTCATCGTCACCACACCGCAGGACATTGCGCTGGCCGATGCGCGCAAGGGGCTGGCGATGTTCGGGAAAGTGGCAGTGCCGGTGCTGGGCATCGTCGAGAACATGAGCCTGCATGTGTGCAGTCATTGCGGTCATGCCGAACATGTTTTCGGCGCTGGCGGCGGTGCGCGCCTGGCCGCCGAGCAGGGCGTGCGGCTGCTGGGCGAGCTGCCGCTGGAAGCGGCGATCCGCGAGGAGGCCGATGGTGGCCGACCCAGTGTGGTGGCCGCCCCGGATTCGCCGCGCGCCGCGTCCTATCTGCAGATGGCGCGCAATGTGGCCGGCGCCTTGGCCGCGCGCGGGCGCGACCGCAGCGCGCTGTTTCCCAAGATTGTCGTCGAGGAGAGCTGATGAGCATCAAGTCCGATCACTGGATCCGCCGTTCCGCCGCCGCCGGCATGATCGAGCCCTTCGAGGCCGGGCAGGTACGCGTGGTCGATGGCCGCAAGATCATTTCCTACGGCACTTCGAGCTATGGCTACGACGTGCGTTGCGCGCCGGAATTCAAGATCTTCACCAACATCAATTCCACCATCGTCGATCCGAAGGCCTTCGACGCCAAGAGCTTCGTCGATATCACTGCCGATGTGTGCATCATCCCGCCCAATTCCTTTGCGCTGGCGCGCACGGTGGAGTTCTTCCGCATTCCGCGCAATGTGCTGACGGTGTGCCTGGGCAAGTCCACTTACGCGCGCTGCGGCATCATCGTCAACGTCACGCCGCTGGAGCCGGAGTGGGAAGGACACGTGACACTGGAGTTTTCCAATACCACGCCCCTGCCCGCAAAGATCTACGCCAACGAAGGCGTGGCGCAGATGCTGTTCTTCGAATCGGACGAGGTGTGCGGCACTTCGTACAAGGATCGTGGCGGCAAGTACATGGGCCAGCAGGGCGTGACGCTGCCGCGCGCCTGATCGGCCATCCGGTACCGTTTCGGATTCGCATCGGTGGCTCATGGCGGCGTGCGGTTGAAAATGCCTGCGGCATTTTCCCGTTCCCTCGCCTTGGCCGGCGGCTCGCGAGGCTAAAGCATCGCTCGCCGCTGATCGGCCAATGCTCGGCACGCCGCAAATCGCCGGCCGCTGCGAATCCGAAACGGTACCGGATGGCCGATCAGGCCAGCAGTCCTTGTCACGAAACGGGAGATGAGCGCACTTCGGTGACCGACGGCACTTCGATATGGCCGAGCTACCCAGTCGGCAGCTACTGGCGCTCCAGCTTGCGGATCTCCATGGTGAAGTCGATGCGTTCGCCGCGCTTCTGCTGCACGCGCACCGGAAGATTCCCCAGTGAAGGTGCGCACCAGTAGCGCGTGACACGCTCCGAGCCGGAGCGGCCGCTGCTGTACAGGACGGTTTCCAGACGGCCCAGCCCGGTGTCGATGGTTTCCTCGCCAACGCGCCGGTACTCGTATTCGCGCAGGCCGCGGTCATTGAAGATCATGAAACGGGATGGCGTGCGGCTCTGGTTGAGTTCGTGCATCAGCGCCAGCTGTACCGACAGATCATCCTGGGTGCCGGGTTCCAGCGGTGCGTCCACGCTCTGGCCGGCTGCGGTTCCGGTGATACGCAGCGCGCTCCAGTCGAATTGCAGATCCTGCGGCTTCAGGCGTTCCGAACCGCCGGCGATGTAGTGCAGCGGTTGCACGTGATCCTCATGCAGGCGCACCTCGCTGCGCTGGCTGGCCTGGCCGGACATCGCCACGCGGAAAATGCCGCGCGCGGCAATCTGCGAGCTGTACAGCCACTGGCCGGGAGAGGATTGCGTCAATGTCAGCGTGGCGGTGCCGGCGTTGATGCCGCGCCAGACCACTTCGTAGGTGGCGGCAAAAGGTTGCAGATCGGCTCCCTGCGTCGCCGCGCCCGTCAGCGACAGGGCACACAGTGCGCTATACAGAACCCGCTTTCGCATGCTCGTCTTCTCCGCTGACTATGGGCTGCCGCAGCGGATGTCCATCCAGCCACGGCGCGCCGTCGCGCCATTGCAGCCGTCCGTCTGCGATCCAGCCTATCACCTGCGGATAGATGATGTGTTCCTGACCAT
>JAIBJM010000017.1 GCA_020029535.1 Gammaproteobacteria bacterium
GCTCATGAATGGCAGGTCGGTCATCAGGAAGGCGCGCTGCAGTCCACGCGACACCGCCTTGCTGTGATAGACCATCTGGTCCATGGTCACCGGCACCGTGGTGTCGTGCCCCTGCACCACCATGCCCACCGAGTCGCCCACCAGCACTACGTCCACATCGGCTGCATCAAGCAGCGCCGCGAAGCTGGCGTCGTAGGCGGTCAGACAGGCGATCTTTCCCCCGTTGGCACGCATCTGCGCCAGCGTGCTCAGCGTTACTGGCGGATGATCGGAGCCGCGGTTCTGCAGCTGGGTATACATGTAGGGAGGATGACGGAGCCGCTGGCCACATTCAACCGCGGCTTTCAGAGCGCGGCGTGGCGCAGCGGGTTGTAGTACAGCCGGCCGCGTTTCATGCGCTTCATGGCCTGCAGCAGCTCGTCGAAGTCGGCGTCGTTATGCAAAGGGTCGATGGCTGCGGCGTTGACGATCAGCAGTGGTGCACCGTCGTATTCATGGAAGAAACGCGCATAGGCGTCGTTGAGCCGTTCCAGATAGCCGCGCTCGATGAAGTGCTCATAGCGGATGCCGCGGCGCTTGATGCGCTCCAGCAGCACGTCCACCGGCGCCTGCAGGTACACCACCAGGTCGGGCTTCGGCACATCCAGCGCCAGCCGGGCATGCACCTGCTCGTACAAGCGGTACTCCTCCTCTTCCAGCGTGACGCGCGCGAACAGCTGATCCTTGTCGATCAGGTAGTCGGCGACACGGAGCGGCGCGAACAGGTCATGCTGCTTGATGGCCGCCAGCTGCTGCGCGCGCTGAAACAGGAAGTGCAGCTGCGCCGGCAACGCGCCAGCGCGGGGATTGCGGTAGAAGCGCTCCAGGAAGGGATTCTGGTCGGCCTGCTCCAGGATCAGGTCGGCGCCCAGCTGTGCGGCGACCTTGGCGGCGAGACTGGTCTTGCCCACACCGATCGGCCCTTCCAGCACGATGAAACGCTGTGTCAGCTCGCTGCTCATGCGACCTCGCTCTGCGGCGCCAGCGGCCAGATGCCCTCGGGCGACACCGCGTCGCGCAACTGCGCGACCCGTCCCAGTCCCGGCAGCATCAGCTGCGGCGCGATTTCAGCCAGAGGATACAGAACGAAATTGCGCTGCACGATGCCGGGATGCGGCAGCGTCAGCTCGGGCCCGCTGACGCGCAGTGCGCCGAAACACAGCAGATCCAGATCGATGATGCGCGGACCCCAGCGCTCGCGACGTTCGCGTCCCATCTGCTGCTCCAGTGCGCGCAGCTGCGCAAAAAAATCCAGCGCCGGCAGCGTGGTCAGCAGTGCGACGGCGGCATTGCAGTAATCCGGCTGCGCGACCGGTCCGAATGGCCTGCTGCCATATAGCGACGACGCGACGATCAGCCGCGCAGAAGGCAGCCGGCCCAGCGCCGCCACTGCCGCAAGCACCTGCCTGGCCGGATCCTGCAGATTGCTGCCGATGCCGACGTAGGCCGGAGTCCAGATCATCCGGCCGACCCGCCTCCGCCTCCGCTGCTGCCTCCACCGCCGCGGCCACCGCGCCGACGCCGGCGGCGTCGCGGACGCGAGGTGGTGTCCGGCCCCTCGCCTTCGCCCGCTGCAGCCGCAGGCGCGGGTGCGGCGTCGACCATCTGTTCGCGCTGCTCGATGCCGGTCTCCTGCAGCTTCGCCCACCAGTCGGAGACCTCGGCCGAAGCCAGTCCCAGCGAAGCGCGCAGTTGCAACAGATCGAAAGCAGCGCGGAAGCGTGGCTGTTCCAGCAAGCGCAGCGCGCGCCGCCCGCGCGGATGCTCCAGCCGCGGCTGCAATGCAAACAGATCGCGCACACCGAAAAACACGCGCTTTGGAATGCTGAGGCGCTGCTGCGCCTGGCGCAGCGCGACATCACAGGCTTCGCTGATGGCGGTGGATTCGTGCCAGCGCTGCGGCGGCAGCTGCTCAATGGCGGCGGCAATCGGGCCGTACAGCAGCAGCGCCAGCAGATAGGTGGGTGTCACCGGTTTGCCGGTGGCCACCCGCTCATCCGTATTGGCCAGGCCGCGCACCAGCAGCTGTTCGACCAGTCCGTCCGGATTCGCGCGCAGATAGCGCTCCACCTCGGGCAGCAGGATTTCCAGCAGCCGATGCCGGCGCAGCACGCGCAGGCTGGCCACGCCGTGACCGGTGAGGAACAGCTTGGCCGTCTCGTCGAACAGACGTGCAGGCGGTACCTCGGCGAGCAGGTGCCGCAGTGTTGCAATCGGTGCCAGACTGGCTGGCTCCAGCTCGAAGTCCAGCTTGGCCTCGAAGCGCGCGGCACGCAGCATGCGCACCGGATCTTCACGGTAACGCGTGGCCGGGTCGCCGATCAGCCGCAACCGGCGCGCGGCGATGTCTTCAGCGCCGCCGACATAGTCCCAGACCGAAAAGTCAGCGATGTTGTAGTAGAGCGCATTGGCTGTGAAATCGCGGCGCCAGACATCGTCGCCGATGCTGCCGTAGATGTTGTCGCGGAGAATGCGGCCGCTGGCATGCATCAGCCGGTCGGTGCCGCGCGATTCGCCAGCCGGTTCGTCCTCCGCCTCAACCGCGTCGGCAACTTCGGCCTCGCCGATCTCGGCATCGGCCTCGGCTTCCTCTTCCCGCGTCGGATCTTCGCTCTGCGCCGGCGCGTTGGAGGCCCGGAAGGTGGCCACTTCGATCACGTCGTGACCAAACACCACATGGGCCAGCCGGAAGCGCCGACCCACCAGTCGGCAATTGCGGAACAGTCGCCGCACTTCCTCGGGGAGGGCATTGGTGGCGACGTCGAAGTCCTTGGGCTCGTGGCCCAGCATGATGTCGCGCACGCAGCCGCCCACCAGGAAGGCCTCGAAACCGGCTTCCTTCAGGCGATACAGCACCCGCAACGCGTTCTGCGAAACGCTGGAGCGCGAAATCGGGTGATCGGAGCGTGCAATGATGCGCGGGGCGCCGGATGGCCCGCTTACCGGTAGATTGTCGTTCAAATTCGCCCTGAACCCGCTTGAGCCTCGGCTGAGGCCGCCTATAATACCGCGCCTTTTCGCCTGACCTGCCGAAGAATGCTCCCTTCGTCTAGAGGCCCAGGACACGGCCCTCTCAAGGCTGGAACACGAGTTCGAATCTCGTAGGGAGCGCCATCAGGGCCTTTCGCCCTCCGCCATCGACCCCGATGGCGCCGCCGGAAGACTTCAGCGCAGCGAATCGCCGTTCCAGTACGGCCGCGCCTTGTAGTACTGGTAGGTGCGGTCGCGGAAGCCGATGCCGCCTTCGCGGGTCAGCTCGTCGATGCTGCCGGCCGGCGCCGCCTTCAGCTGCTCCTTGCTGTAGCCGACCACATAGGCCTTTTCATTCTCCTGGTAGTCGAGCGAAGCCCACGGCAAAGGATGAAATTTCTCGGCCATGCCGAGGAAGCCGCCGAAGCCGACGACCGCGAACATGATGCTGTTGGATTGCTTGTCCAGCACCACATCTTCGATCTCGCCGATCTTGTGGCCGGTGGTGTCCTTGACCGGGGTACCGATGACTTTGCGGGCGCGGATTGCCGAAGTGTGTCCGGATGCAGTGGTCATGTCTGTCTCCTCGATGGTATGAGGACGCTACCCTCGCACCTCGCCCACCGCATCGCTGCGCGCCAGCGCCGCAGCGCCACGTCAGTGTGAACCTACGTTTTTCAATACCGCAGCACGGCGCGGCGCTGCTCGCTCCACTCGCGTTCATCGCGCGCAGCCAGCGTTTCCAGATCCACCGGTGTGGCGCCCGGATCGTCCACCCACTGGCGCAGCTGCGGCCCGCCGTTGATCACATCGATGGCCAGCCGCTCGTGCTCGTATTCATAGGGGAAGTCGCGCCACAGCGGATAGTCCGGCCACAGCTGGCGCAGCGCCTTGAAAGCCAGTGCCTGCAAACGCCACGGCTTGAAAACCGCGGCCTGATAGCCCGGGTCATCGACATGGATCTGCAGGCCGGCGCACAGTTGCCCCGCATGCTTGTGGAAGGTGGGCTCGAACCAGCACGCCCGCAGGCAGCAACCGCGCAGCCACTGCGGTGCCAGCTGCTCCATCGTGGCCAGCAACGCCGACGCATCCAGATCCGGCGCGCCGAACAGCTCCAGCGGCCGCGTGGTGCCACGACCTTCGGACAGCGTGGTGCCTTCCAGCATCACCGTGCCGGCATAGCAGCGCGCCATGAACAGATTGGGCGCATTCGGCGAGGGGTTGACCCAGCTGCGCTCGCCCAGCGGCCAGCCGAAACCCGGCGCAGCCTCCGGCTGCCAGCCCTGCATCTCGATGACGCGGTATTCCAGTTGCAGTCCGAGCTGCGCAATGAACCATTGGCCCAGCTCGCCCAGCGTCAGGCCATGGCGCATGGGCAAAGGGCCCGCACCCACGAAGCTTTCCCAGCCGTCGCGCAGCGTCAATCCTTCAATGTCGCGGCCGATGGGATTGGGCCGATCCAGTACCCATACCGCCTTGCCATGCTGCGCCGCCGCTTCCAGCACGTAACGGAGTGTCGTGATGAAGGTGTAGATGCGGCAGCCCAGATCCTGCAGATCCACCAGCAGCACATCGAAGCCGTCCATCATCGCGGCCGTGGGCCGTCGCACCTCGCCGTAGAGACTGAACACCGGGATGCCATGCACCGGATCGCGATAGTCCGGCGACTCGATCATGTTGTCCTGCTTGTCGCCGCGCAGGCCATGCTGCGGCCCGAAGGCCGCGGTCAACTTCAGATCTTCCAGGGCGGCCAGTGCATCCAGCGCATGCTGCAGTCCGCTGGTCACCGAGGCCGGGTGCGCCAGCAGCGCCACGCGCCGGCCATGGAGGGGGGCGCGCAGCGTGCGATCGGCCAGCAGACGATCCAGTCCGAAATGCATCAGATATCCACAGAGACAAAACTGTTGGCGTGATGGAAATCCGGCCGTTCGGCCGCGTGTTGCAGTGCCCAGTATGACAGAGCGCCCTGCCCGTCCTCGATCACGGCCGTCAGCGAATAGCACTGCGCAGTGAGGGCGGGGAATTCCAGTTCGGCCTGCAGCGTCCAGCGATCACCATGGAACTGCACCGTAATCCGCGGCGGCGCCGGCAATGCCAGTGGCTGCATGCCCTGCCGATAGGCCTCGAAGCCGTAGGCGGCCCAGGCAGCCGACGGCGCGAAGTTGAACTCCTGATACGCGCCACTCTCCGCCATCAGGAACAGTTCGCAGCAGCTGTGGCGCCACAGCTCATCGGCGCGTTGCGGTGCGCCGGCTGGCGCGAGGCGCAGGGCCGACAGATCACCGTGGATGTCATAACGGACCTGCAACGCATGCGGGCCGCTGCGCTGCAGTTCGGCGCTGAAACGGCGGATGGCCGCACAGGGTGTGGCCGGATGTGCAACCAGCGGCTGCGCGGACATGGGGCTGGACTCCAAAATATGCTTGCAGTTCATTATGCTACGCGCCCCGCCGCAGGTTTTGCCCATGACCACCATCAAAGAAGACGATGTCATCCAGTCGGTCGCCGACGCTCTGCAGTACATGTCGTACTACCACCCGCCCGATTACATCGCGGCACTGGCCAAGGCCTATGAACTGGAGCCTGAGGGTGCCGCGCGCGATGCCATTGCGCAGATCCTGATCAACAGCCGCATGTGTGCCGAAGGTCATCGGCCGATCTGCCAGGACACCGGCATTATTGTTGCGTTCGTCAAGGTGGGACAGAACGTGCGCTGGCAGGCCACGCGCACCGTGGCCGAAATGATCAACGAAGGCGTACGCCGCGCCTATACGCGCAGCGACAACCCGCTGCGCGCCTCGGTGGTACGCGACCCGGCCTTCACACGCATCAACACCCGCGACAACACCCCGGCCATCACGCACATCGAACTGGTGACCGGCGATGAAGTGGAGATCAGCCTGGCCGCCAAGGGCGGTGGTTCGGAAAACAAGGCGGCCTTCACCACGCTGAATCCCGGCGCATCGATCGTCGATTGGGTGCTGCAGGCTGTACCGAAGATGGGCGCCGGCTGGTGTCCGCCGGGCATGCTGGGCATTGGCATCGGCGGCACAGCCGAGAAGGCCATGCTGCTGGCCAAGCAGTCGCTGATGGACCCGATCGACATGGCCGCGCTCAAGGCGCGCGGACCGGCCACGCCCATCGAACAGCTGCGCATCGAGCTGCACGACAAGATCAACGCGCTGGGCATCGGCGCGCAGGGTCTGGGCGGCCTGAGCACCGTGCTGGATATCAAGATCCTCGACTATCCCTGCCATGCCGCGTCCAAACCCATCGCCATCATTCCGAACTGCGCTGCCACGCGGCACGTGCACTTTCATCTGAATGGCTCGGGTGTGGCCAAGCTCCCCGAACCCAATCTGGACGACTGGCCGAAGATCAGCTGGGCCACCGGCGCGGCCAAACGCATCAATCTCGACACGCTGACGCGCGAGGAAGTGGCTGCGTGGCGCAGCGGTGAACGTCTGCTGCTGTCGGGCAAGATGCTGACGGCGCGCGATGCCGCGCATAAACGCCTTGCCGACATGGTGAAGAACGGCACGCCGCTGCCCGAAGGCCTGGACCTGCGCAACCGGGTGATCTACTACGTGGGTCCGGTGGACCCCACCGGCAGCGAAATCGTCGGCCCAGCCGGCCCCACCACGGCCACACGCATGGACAGCTTCATGCCCATGGTGCTGGAGCACTTCGGCGTGCTGGCCACCGTGGGCAAGGCCGAGCGTGGCGCCGAAGCGGTGAAGAGCATCGCGAAGAATGGCAGCGCATACATGATCGCCGTGGGCGGTGCGGCCTATCTGATTTCCAAGGCCATCACCGGCTCGCGGCTGGTGGCCTTCCCGGAACTCGGCATGGAAGCCATTCATGAGTTCACCATCAAGGACATGCCGGTCACGGTGGCCGTGGATTCCACCGGCCGCTCGGTGCACCAGCTGATTGCGGTGAAGGCCTGACATGACTGAACGCGACGTCATGCAATACGACTGCATCGTGGTCGGCGGCGGACCGGCGGGACTGGCCTGCGCCATCCGTCTCAAGCAGCTGAACCCCGAGCAGAACGTCTGCGTGGTGGAGAAAGCTTCATCGCTGGGCGCGCACACACTGTCGGGCGCCGTACTCGAACCGGGTCCGCTGGATCAGCTGCTGCCCGCATGGCGCGACCACAAGCCTTCCATCTGTACGCCGGTGCAGCGCGACGAGTTCCGCTTCATGACGGCAACCGGCAGCATCCGTCTGCTGACTCCGCCGCAGCAGAACAATCATGGCAACTTCATCGTATCGCTGGGTCAGCTGGTGGCCTGGATGGGCGCGCAGGCCGAACAGCTGGGCGTGGATGTATTCACCGGCTTCGCCGCCAGCGAAGCCATCTTCGATCAAGCCGGTGCGGTGGCGGGCGTGCGTCTGTCCGACATGGGCCGTGACCGCGACGGCAGCGAAGGCCCCAACTTCGCGCCCGGCGCCGAACTGCAGGCGCCGCTGACCATTCTCGCCGAGGGTTGCCGCGGCAACATCAGCAAGCAGCTGATTGCGCGCTACAAGCTGGATGCCGGCCGCTCGCCGTCCAGCTTCGGGCTGGGTTTCAAGGAGCTGTGGCAGGTGCCGGCCGGCCGCACCACACCAGGCCTGGTGCAACACACCGTGGGCTGGCCGCTGCCGAATTCCATATATGGCGGCAGCTTCATCTATCACATCGACGAAACGCGCCTGTACGTAGGCCTGGTCGTCGGACTCGACTATCAGGAACCCGACTTCAAGCCCTTCGAAGCCTTCCAGCAGTTCAAGAATCATCCATCGGTGCGTGCATTGCTCGAGGGCGGCGAACCGCTGGTGTACGGCGCACGCTCGATCGCGGCCGGTGGCTCGCAGGCGCTGCCGCAGATGACCATGCCCGGCGCCATGCTGATCGGCGATACCGCCGGCACATTGAACGTGGCCAAGATCAAGGGCATCCACCAGGCCATCCGCAGCGGCATGCTGGCCGCCGAACATCTGCACGAAGCTGGCACACCCGAAGGCTTCGATGCCAAATGGCGCACTTCACCGGGCGGCCGCGAGCTGTACGCCGTGCGCAATATCAAACCCGGCTTCAAGCGCGGGCTGTGGGCAGGCCTGGCGAATGCAGCGCTGGAAACCGTGACCGGCGGACACACACCGTGGACGCTGCAGCATCGCCCGGCGTTCCAGATGCAGCAGCGCATCGACGCACATGAATCGCAGCCCGCCGACTGGGGACCACGCACGCTGCCGCCGCGCGACCGGCTGGCCGCGGTGTTTCTGGCAGCGACCACGCATGACGAGCATCAGCCGGTGCATCTGCATGTGGCCGACACCGGCATCTGCATCGACCGCTGCACGAAGGAGTACGGCAATCCCTGCACGCGTTTCTGCCCGGCTTCGGTCTATGAAATCGTCAGCGACGATGCGGGGACCAAACGACTGCAGATCAATGCCGCCAACTGCGTGCACTGCAAGGCCTGCGACATCAAGGATCCGTACGAGATCATCACCTGGACCACGCCCGAGGGTGGTGCGGGGCCGAATTACCAGAACATGTGATGTTCGCGGTGGCGGATCGCGAGTGCGTGATTCGCCTGCACTGAACCGAATGCCAGCCTGGTTCCCCACCCTCAGCCAGCACTTCATGCTGGGCGCTCTTGCACTGCTCGTATATGTGCTGAGCACGCGCATGCGCCGCGAGCGCCGCCCGCCCCACGCTGCCATTGCATGGGTGATGGGGCTGGCGCTGTTGCCATACCTGGTGCTGCCGCTGTACCTGCTGTTTGGCCAGCGCAAGCTGCGGGCTGCGCCAAAGGCTGCACCGGTTGATGTGAGTGCGGATGCGCACTGGGCAGCGGATCTGCTCGGCAGCTTCGGCGTGGCGTCGCCCCGTCCCGCCCAGATCCGATTTCATGCCGACGGCTTGCAGTCCCGTGATGCGCTGTGGGAGTGCATCGAGCAGGCACGCACGGATCTGGACGTCTGCACGTTTCTGATTGGCGATGACACCTTCGGGCGCGAAGTTCTTGAACGGCTGACGCGCCAGGCGCAACGCGGTGTTCGCGTGCGTCTGCTGATCGATGGCTTCGGTTCATGGTTGTCCTCCCGGCGCTCCCTGCGCGCGCTCGCGGGATCGGGCATTCAGGTGGTGCTGTTCAGCCCGCTGTTTCTGGGGCGCTGGATCGGTCCGCGCAACCTGCGCAATCACCGCAAGATGGTGATTGCCGATGGTTCACGGCTGTGGGCCGGCGGGCGCAATCTGGCGGCGGAGTACTTCACGGGGCGCAACGGCGCGCCGCCGTGGATCGATCTCAGCTTCGATGTGACTGGCGAGATTGCGGCGGTGGCGGGCAAGCAGTTCCAGGCCGACTGGTCGGCCGCGCAGGGCAAATCCGCCGCACCGGTTCACGCCACACCGATATCTGTGAGCGGTCCGCTGGCGCAGTTTCTGCCCAGCGGGCCGGATCAGACCGAAGACACGGCGCAGTCACTGCTGATCGCGGCCTGCTTCCGCGCCCGGCACCGGCTGCTGGCCGTGACGCCCTACTTTCTTCCTGACGATGGCCTGCGCACCGCGATGCGTCTGGCGGCGCGCCGCGGCGTACGGCTCACGCTGGTACTGCCGGCAGCTTCGAATCACCGGCTCACGGATTTCGTTCGTAGCCGCGCGCTGCGCGAACTGGCCGAAGCCGGCGCCGAGATCCTGTTGCTGCCCGCGATGGTGCATGCCAAGGCGATGGTCGTCGATGACACGCTGGCGCTGTGCGGATCCATCAATCTCGACCGACGCAGCCTGCTGCTGAACTACGAATGCGCGGTGGTGTTCTATGGCGAGGAACAGATCGCATGGCTCGCCCGCTGGATCGAAGCGACGGCATCGCAGGGAGCCACCTTCAATGGCAAGCCACCCGGTCTGATGCGTGATCTGGCCGAGGGCTTGCTGCTCGCGGTCGCATTTGAGCTTTGAGGCGCACGCGTGACCGCTTGCAGCCGCAACCACACGGCCGCAAGCTCACCACCCACAGCCGTGACCTGCGCACCGGTGGGCGCTGGCCACGCCGGAGGCCGCCGACAAATGGAGCCGGCCCCCCCGCGAACAGGGGCCGGCCACAAGCAAGATCAGAGCGGCTTGCCGTCAGGGCCCAACGTGAAGGTCGTGCCATCGGCCCCCACGCCGTTGCGATTGTTGTCGTTGCAGTCGTACTCCAGCATGGGGAAGTCGGCTTCCTGACGGCGGAACCTGCCCTTGGTATTCCAGGGCGCAGTCAGGACTGCCGGGTCTGTCATCGTTATATCCACTTCGATGAGGCCGGGCGAGATCTCGCGGTAGCGTTCGACGACCTTCAGCTGTTCGCTATGTCGAACACCCATAGTCAGGAACGTGTCGGCTCGCAGCCCGACTGTTTCGGCCACCAGCGTATCGCCTTCCCAATGGCCGGTGGAAAAGCCGTTATAGGTGTAATCGAGATCCGCGGGGGGCTTGCGGCCATCCATGAAAATGCGACGCACCTGACTCATGTTTTCGTAAAGGATCACGACCCGGTCGGGCAGCACTATGAATTCCTGGGGCATCGTCATCCTGATGATGGTCGGAACGCCAGGCCATTTGCAGCTCGCGCCCGAGTCTTCAATCGGCTTGCCCGCCTGCATTGCACGCATCACTTCCTGCCGCCGCTTTTCGAACTCGGGCTTCAACGGCGGCACCTCCGGCGCGCGCAATTGGACGCCTCCCGTTGCGGTAAGGGTGACGCCCGCGTTGTTCAGCCACACACCGCTCCAATCCAGGCCTTTGGGGGGCGTATTGCTCCGCCCGGCCGCTGAGGCGACGCCAGCGAAAAGAATAAAAACAACGACCAACCCGATGTTTCTCGACATTGTCAGTTCCCCCTATACAGGTGCTTCAAGTTGTTACTGGAGAGGTCGCCGCGGTCCGCCGTTGAAGTCCAGGGTCCTGCCATCGGGAAAGACAGCCTTGGAAAGTGAACCGCTGGGAGAACCGCTCCTCATCGGGTTAACGGTGATTTGCACCTTGTCGCCCGGCTTGAAGGAGTCGCGCCGGACACCTGTACGCGTCAATTGGTTCGGCGAACGCCACTCGATGCTCCATTCGACTTCCTTGCCGTCAGCCCCCGGCACCATCAGCTGGACCCAGCAGTGCGGAGCAGTCCACTGGAACTCCTTCACCGTGCCCTCGAGAACCACCGTCTTGCTCATATCGAACACAGCGAAGGAGTGGTGTGCCACGGCCGGCATGGCGACCGCGGTCGCAAGGGCAATGGCGATTATCTTGACATTCATGATCGGACCTCTTGATCTGTGGACCGTTATACCGGGGCGCAGGCTACCGCCAGCGAGCTGTGGCGATCAACTGGAGATTAGCGGGTGCGCCTCCGGGCTGCCCAACGGCTTGCCGTCCGGATTATCGCTCCGCGGCCGCCGTGTGCGCCGAGATCACGGCAAGCAGCTCGCGCGAGATGCGCTCGTCGATCTCGAAAGCCAGCGCCACGACCTTGTCGGCCGTCTGCCGGTTCGCGTAAAGGATCAGCAGATCGCTGGGCTGCGTTGCGACCTGTTGCTGAACGCCGAGGGTGCGATACCAATCGACGGTCTCATCGAGAGTCTGCACCACCTGATCGCCGGTCATCACCGCGCGCGCATCCGGTGCATCGGCAGCACGAGCCGTGAGTGCGGCGACGCCCATCAGGACAACTGCGGCAATTCTTGCGTGCATGGGAGCCCATTCTATCGTGGACAACTGACAGAGGCTGCCGCCGCTATTCGCCGCGCCACTCCGAAACGACGTCGGCAATGGCGGGACGCGGCCGTTCTTGCGGCACGCGTCCGGCCGTGCCCAGCGCGATGTAACCGAGGATGTGCTCGCTCAGCTCGATGCCCAGCGCGCGCTTGACGCCCGGACTGTAGGCAGTCCAACCGGTGTACCAGAAGCCCGAGAATCCGGCGGCCTGAGCCGCCAGCAGGATGTTCTGGCACAGCGCGCCGCCCGACAGCAGCTGCTCGCCTTCCGGAACCTTGTGCGGCCGCCGCAGTTTCGAGCTGACCACCAGCAGCAATGGCGCGCGCAGCGGCCCTCCCACCAGCTTGGCCGCCTTCGCCTCGTCAGGCGGCGTCACTTCGGCGGCATAGGCCGCCGCAATCGCCGCGGAAAAACGCTGTCGTGCCGCGCCGGCGATGATCTGGATCCGCCAGGGCGTCAGGCCACCATGATCGGGTACGCGCAACGCGGCGGTAAAGATGCGTTCCAGCGTTGCGGCATCGGGACCGGGTTCGCGCAAATCGATGGACGGCACCGAGCGGCGCGCATTGAGCAGTTCCATGTCTACAGCAACGCCTCGAGCTCCGGCAGGATCTTGAACAGATCGCCCACCAGACCGATGTCGGCAATTTCGAAGATCGGCGCGTCGCCGTCCTTGTTGATGGCAACGATGGTGCGCGCGTCCTTGATGCCGGTCAGATGCTGGATGGCGCCGGAGATGCCGATGGCGATGTACAGATCCGGCGCGATGATCTTGCCGGTCTGACCCACCTGCAGATCGTTCGGCGCGTAACCCGAATCCACCGCCGCGCGCGATGCACCCACCGCGGCACCCAGCTTGTCGGCCAGCTTGTACAGCAGCTGGAAATTTTCGGCGCTGCCCAGCGCACGACCACCCGAGATCACGCGCGCAGCCGCTTGCAGATCGGGCCGATCGCCGCTCGGCGCACTGACCTCAATGAAACGCGTGTGCGTGGGCAATGCGACGGATGGCGTCACCGTCTCGATTGGCGCTGCAGCAGCGCCCGCGCCCACCGCCTGGAACGAGGCCGTGCGCACGGTGGCGACGATCAGCGGCTCGTCCACTTCGACGGTGATGATGGCGTTGCCGGCATAGACCGGACGACGGAAGCGATGCTCGCTTTCCACCGCCATGATGTCCGAGAGCTGCGGCACATCGAGCAACGCCGCGACGCGCGGCATCAGATCCTTGCCGAAGGTGGTCGAGGGACCAAACACGTGCGAGTAACCGCCGCGTGCAATCTCCGCCAGCTGTGGCGCGATGGTGGCGGCCAGCGCATGCGTGTGAACCGGCGCGTCAATGCGCAGCACCTTGTTCACACCCTCAAGCCTGGCGGCTTCAGCGGCTGCGGCGCCGTCAGCCGAGAACACGGCAATGGTGATATCGGCTTGCGGTAGCTGGCCCGCGCAACGCACGCAACGCGCCGTGGCCGACGAGAGCTTGCCGGCGGCATGTTCGGCAACGATCAGCACACGGCTCACGACAACACCCCGCGCTGCTTCAGCGCCGCCACCAGCTCGTCGGCGGTGGTCACCATGACACCTTTCTTCCGCACAGACGGAGCCTCTGTTTTCAATAACTTGAGGCGTTTTGTGAGAGTAATACCGAGCTCGTCCGGCTTGAGCGTGAGCAGCGGCTTCTTCTTGGCCTTCATGATCTCCGGCAGCTTCACATAGCGCGGCTCGTTGAGACGCAGGTCGGTGGTCACCACGGCCGGTAGATCCACCTCCAGCGTCTCCAGACCGGCATCGACTTCGCGCGCCACGCGCGCCGTGGTGTCGGTCAGCTCGAGCTTCGACGCAAAGGTGGCCTGCGGACGGTTCCACAACGCTGCCAGCATCTGGCCGGTCTGATTGTTGTCATCGTCGATGGCCTGCTTGCCCATCAGCACCAGCAGCGGCGACTCGCGCTCGACCAGCTTCAACAGCAGCTTGGCCGCGGTCAGCGGTTCGATGGCTTCAGTGGTTTCGACATGCAGCGCGCGATCGGCACCCATGGCCAGCGCCGTACGCAACTGCGGCTGGCAATCGGCCGGACCGATGCTCGCCACCACCACTTCTTCCGCCCCGCCGCGCTCCTTGATGCGCAGAGCCTCCTCGACGGCAATCTCGTCGAAGGGATTGATGCTCCACTTCACCCCATCCAGCATCACCCCGCTGCCGTCCGGTTTGACGCGGATGCGGACGTTGAAATCAACCACACGTTTGATTGCGACCAGAATGCGTTTCATGCATTGAAGGATACGGGAATGACGCTCAGGCGTCACGCCGCGGACGCGGCAGCGACAGCTCATCGGGCCGCTGTCAACAACCTCTCTGCCAGGCGCAGATGCGGCCGGTCAACCACCTTGCCATCGATTCCGATCACGCCGAGTTCGGGTCGATCGCGGAAGGCGTCAATCACGCGACGTGCCCAGGCCAGCTCAGCGTCGGTGGGCGTGAAGGCCGTGTTGATCACCGGCACCTGGGCCGGATGAATGGCGAGTTTGCCGACGAATCCGGCACGCCGCGCGACGCGACACTCCTCTTCCACCACACTGAGGTCGCGGTATTCCATGCAGGCGCCGTCGATGGCGTCCACCTCCGCCGCAGCGGCTCCCAGCGCGCACAGGCCAATGGCCATGCGGAAAATATCGTCGTAGCTGCCATCGACCCTGCGATTGGCAGCGCCCAGCGCGGCCGCCAGATCCTCGCAACCCCAGGTCAACGCCTGCAGGCGGCTGGTGATATCGCCGTACTGGCCGATGCCGAACACACCGGCCGGCGTTTCGGTGGCGATGGCAATCACGCGCGTGCTGCCATGGGTCACACCGTGCTCGGCTTCGAGCCGCGCCAGTTGCTGATCGAGCACACGCAACTGCTGCGGTTCGCTTTTCGGCAGCACGATGCCGTCCGGCTTCTGTGGCATGACGGCAATCAGATCCGCCAGCGCCTCGCCAGTCTGCACGGCATTGACGCGCACATACACCGGCACGCCACCGCCGCGACCCGGATCGCCCAGATACTGCTGCACGATGCGCCGCGCTGCTTCCTTGCGCGCCGGCGCCACCGAGTCTTCCAGGTCCAGGATCAGCGCGTCGGCGCCGTGACGCGTGGCGCCGGCCAGCCTGGCTTCGTGGTCTCCGGGCACGAACAGCAATGAACGCATGCGCATCATCAATCTCTCTGTCAGGGCCGCACGCGTCGCTCGATGCCCAGTTGATCGAGTATGCGGCTGGAAATTTCTTCGATGCTGCACTCGGTGACGTCGATATGCAGGATGTGCTGGCGGCTGAACAATGCCTCGGCGGCGCGCACTTCGAATTGCACCTGCCGCGGCGAGGCGTAACGGCTGTTCGGCAGCCGTTCCTGGCGGATCTGCTGCAGCCGTTGCGGATCGATGGTCAGGCCGTACAGCTTGTTGCGGTACTGGACCAGCGCTGGCGGCAACCGGTTGCTGTCCAGATCCTCCTCGGTCAATGGATAGTTCGCGACGAACACGCCGTATTGCAGGGCCATGTACAGCGAGGTGGGTGTCTTGCCGGTGCGCGATACACCCACCAGCAGTACATCGGCATTCTGGTAATGCGCCACGCCGGCGCCATCGTCGCTGGCCAGCGCATAGTTGGTGGCGTTGATGCGCATGGTGTAGGCCGCAACATCGGCAATGCGGTGTTCGCGGCCGCTGGTGTGCGCCGATTCCACGCCCAGTTCCGCCTCCAGCGGATCCAGGAAGGCGTCGAAAAAATCCAGGAACACGCCCTGGCAACCACGCACCGCGCTCCGCAGTTCGTCCTCGACCAGCGTGGCGAACACGATGGGCCTGACGCCATCGGCCTGGGCCGTGGCGTCGATACGCTGCACTGCCTGACGGGCGCGCTCCACCGTGGAGACAAAGGGCAGCGTCACTGCGTGAAAGTCGACGCCCCGGAACTGCATCAGCAGACTCTGACCCATGGTCTCGGCGGTGACGCCGGTCTGATCCGAAACAAAGAAAACCGTTCTTCTGTTCACCGCCGCAGTCTACCTGCCCGCGCGGCCCTTATCCTCCTGAACACGGCGGCGTACACCTCTTGCCGAATCGGATTTTTGCCGGAATGATTTCATTCATTATCGCGCCTGCGTTTTTGTTTAAATACCGCACCGCTGCGGCCCACGCTGCCAGCGGTAATCGACGGCAACGGTCAGCGACCTCCGGCAACGCCGGCAAGGATTCGAAGTGAAACGTTACGTGATGAAATTCGGTGAAGTCGGAATGCACGACCTCGAGCGGGTCGGCGGCAAGAACGCCTCGTTGGGCGAGATGCTTGGCGCACTGACGCAGCTGGGCATCCAGGTACCGGACGGCTTCGCCACCACCGCCGAGGCCTATCGCGATTTCCTCGGGCAGCAGCAGCTGGACAAGCGCATCGCCGCTGAACTGGCCGGCCTCGACGTGGATGACATCGGGCGACTGGCGGCAGTCGGGGCGCGCATCCGCGACTGGATCATGTCCACGCCGCTGTCGCCGGACTTCGAGCGCCAGGTGCTGGAAGCCTGGCGCGTGATGGACGCCGGCAAGGGCATCGCGGTGGCGGTGCGTTCCTCGGCCACCGCCGAAGACCTGCCCAATGCCTCATTCGCCGGCCAGCAGGAAACCCTGCTCAATGTGCGCGGCGAAGCCTCGCTGCTGAAAGCAGTGCACGAGGTGTACGCCTCGCTGTTCAATGATCGCGCCATCGCCTACCGCCAGCATCAGGGCTTCGACCATGGGTTGGTGGCATTGTCGGTGGGCGTACAGCACATGGTGCGCAGTGACTGTGGCGCCAGCGGCGTGATGTTCACGCTGGACACCGATTCCGGATTCCGCGAAGTTGTGTTCGTCACCAGTTCGTACGGGCTCGGCGAAACCGTGGTGCAGGGAGCGGTGAACCCCGACGAATTCTACGCGTACAAGCCCTCGCTCCATGCCGGACGACCTGCCATCGTGCGCCGCAATCTCGGCGCCAAGGCCATCCGCATGGAATACGGCGCGCCGGACTCTGGCCAGCGCGTGGTCACCGTCGATGTGCCGCCTGCAGAACGTCAGCGCTTCTCGATCAGCGATGCCGATGTGGAAGCCCTCGCCCGCCAGGCATTGATCATCGAACAGCATTACGGCTGTCCGATGGACATCGAATGGGGCAAGGACGGCACCAACGGCCAGCTGTACATCCTGCAGGCCCGTCCCGAGACCGTGCAGAGCCGTGCGGGGCGCACACTGGAACGCTTCACGCTGCAAAAGCAGTCGCGCGTGCTGGTGCAGGGCCGCGCCATCGGCCAGCGCATCGGCAACGGCACCGCCCGCATCATCCGCGACCTGTCGCAGATGGCGAGTGTGCAAAGCGGTGATGTACTGGTGGCCGACATGACCGATCCGGACTGGGAGCCGGTGATGAAACGCGCCTCGGCCATCGTCACCAATCGCGGCGGCCGCACCTGCCACGCAGCCATCATCGCGCGCGAGCTGGGCATTCCGGCCGTGGTGGGCTGCAATGACGCCACCGACGTGATCCGCGACGGCCAGCAGATCACCGTCTCCTGCGCCGAAGGCGACACCGGCCATGTATACGAGGGTTTGCTCGATTTCGCGCGCCAGCAGATCGAGCTGGATGCCATGCCCGACCCGCCAGTGCGCATCATGATGAACGTGGGCAATCCCGATCGTGCCTTTACCTTCGCCGCGCTGCCCAACCACGGCGTGGGACTGGCGCGGCTGGAGTTCATCATCAACCGCATGATCGGCATCCATCCGCGCGCCGCGCTGGAGTTCGAGCGCCAGAGCGAAGTACTGCAGGCCACGATTCGTCAGCAGATGGCCGGCTATGCCGATGCGGTAGAGTTCTATGTGGCGCGACTCACCGAAGGCGTGGCGCAGATCGCCTGCGCCTTCGCACCCGAGCCGGTGATCGTGCGCCTGTCCGACTTCAAGTCCAACGAATACGCCCATCTGATCGGCGGCCAGCAATACGAGCCGCAGGAAGAAAACCCGATGCTGGGTTTCCGCGGCGCCGCGCGCTACATCGATCCGCAGTTCCGGCAATGCTTCGAGCTGGAATGCCGCGCGCTGCGCCGCGTGCGCGAAGACATGGGCCTGACCAATGTGCAGCTGATGGTGCCCTTCGTGCGCACGCCGGATGAAGCACGGCAGGTGGTGGAGCTGCTGGCCGCCAACGGCCTGCGGCGCGGCGAAAACGGCCTGAAGCTGATCATGATGTGCGAGCTGCCCACCAATGCGCTGCTCGCCGAGCAGTACCTGCAGTACTTCGATGGCATGTCGATCGGTTCCAACGACATGACGCAGCTGACGCTGGGACTGGACCGCGATTCAGGCCTGGTGGCGCAACGCTTCGACGAGCGGGATCCGGCGGTCAAGAGCCTGCTCTCGATGGCCATCTCCGCCTGCAACCGCCAGGGCAAGTACGTCGGCATCTGCGGCCAGGGCCCATCCGATCATCCGGACTTCGCGCGCTGGCTGGTGGATCAGGGCATCCAGAGCATTTCCCTCAATCCCGATACCGTGGTGGCCACCTGGCTGTATCTGACAAAGAGTTAATGCCCGGTTGGGGCGCGTGTAACCGCGATGCTTCTAGCCTGTGACCGTGGCGCAATGACGCGCCTGACTGACAGGAGAGAGCTGATGAAACTGATGCCCGTTCTCGGTTTGTGCGCTGTGATGGCCAGCGCCGCGACATTCGCCGCCAACACCGCCACACCGGCCGCACCGGCCACCCCAACCGCCGCCACTGCTGCAAAAGCCAGCAAGAGCGAGTGCGGCAAGGAAGCCGATGCGCAGACCCTCAAGGGCAAAGCACGCAAGGACTTCATGAAGAGCTGTGAGGGCAAGCACAAGTAAGCCGTCCGGCGGCTGCGTCATGACGCAGCCGCCGGAAACTCACAACGCACGATCAGTCCCGGTGCGTTGTCGTGCAGCTGCAGGCGCCCGCCATGCAGCCGCACCACAGCCGCCACCAGACTGAGCCCGAGTCCGCTGCCAGGCACCTGCGGCTCGCTTTCAAGCCGCCGGAACGGCAACAACGCCGCATCGCGCAGTGCTGCCGGGATGCCGCGTCCCTGATCGCTGACTTCCAGCACGGCATGGCCGCCTTGGCGCGTCGCACGCAACACCACGCGTCCGCCGTCCGGCGAATACTTCAGCGCGTTCTCCAGCAGGTTGACCAGCAGCTGTGCCAGCAACTGCCGGTTGCCGGTGATCTCCACCGCCGCACCGCCGGCCGCTTCCAGCGTAATGTGCCGTGTACGCGCCACCGGCGCGTACAGCTCGATCAGCTCCTGCGCCAGCTGCACCAGATCCAGCGGCTGCAGCTGCTGCGCCACGCCGGACTCGGCATTGGCAATCTGCAGCAGCGTGCTCAGCGTGCGCTGGATGCGGTCCAGATCGCTGACCGCCTCATGCAGCGGCGTGGCCGCAAGCGCTGCGCTGCCCGCAGCGTCGTCGCCCGGCAGCAGGCTGTCCAGCCGCGCGCGAATCCGCTGCAGTGGCGTGCGCAGATCATGCGCCGCGCTGCCG
The DNA here is from genome assembly GCA_020029535.1 of Gammaproteobacteria bacterium. Classification (GTDB taxonomy): domain Bacteria; phylum Pseudomonadota; class Gammaproteobacteria; order Steroidobacterales; family Steroidobacteraceae; genus FEN-1191. The sequence goes on from JAIBJM010000017.1 coordinate 19,326, forward strand.
AAGGTGGTGCGCAACACCGTGGTCTGATGTTCGACGCGATCCAGCATGTGATTGACGGTCATCGTCAGCTGGTCGAATTCGTCCCCGGAACCATTGCGCGGCAGCCGCCGCGACAGGTCACCGGAGATGATGGTCTCGCAGGCTTCGGCCACCGCCCGCACCCGCCAGGCCACGCGGCGGCTGTACCACCAGCCCACCAGCGCCACCAGCAAGGTGGTCAATCCACTGCCCCACAGTGCCGCGCTGCGCAGACGCGCCATCAGCCGCTGACGCTCGGACATGTCGTTGCCGATCAGCAGCTGGTATTCACCCAGCGCAAATACCCGCGCGCGCACCGCATGTGGGGTCGGCACGCCACCTTCGTGCGCGTCCAGCTCGAACTCCAACCACTCGTCGCGATGACGCACGTTCTGCGGCCAGGCCGACAGATTTCCGGCCAGGCGTACGCCGACGGCATCGGCCAGCAGATACACCGCGCCCAGCCGACCCCAGTCGTCGGAGCGGCGCTTCAGCACCATGATCAGTCGCTCGACACCGCCATCGTCGAAATTTTCGCTGAGCGCCTGATGTTCGGCTTCGACGACGCGATCGACTTCAACCAGCAGCGTGCGTTCGGTGGCCCAGTACACGGCGCCGAGTAACGTGCCCACGCCGAGAATCAGGATCAGCAGGTACCACAGCGTCAGTCGCGCCGCCGAGGAGCGCAGCGCGGAGGCTCCGGGCTTCATCCGGCGGAGGGTTCGCGGATCATGTAACCGGCGCCGCGTACCGTGTGCAGCAGAGGCCAGTCGAAGTCACGGTCTACTGCCTGGCGCAGGCGGCTGATGTGCACATCGATCAGATTGGTCTGCGGATCGAAGTGCAGATCCCACACCGACTCCAGCAGCATGGTGCGCGTCACCACCTGGCCGACGCGCCGCATCAGGAATTCGAGCAGCTTGAACTCGCGGTTGGTCAGTGCAATCTCGCGACCGGCGCGGGTGGCGCGCCGTGACAGCAGGTTCAGTTCCAGATCGCCGACGCGCACCACGCTGATCGAACGCGTCTCGGCCGGATTGCGCCGTAACAACGCTTGCACGCGCGCCAGCAATTCGGCGAAGGCAAAGGGCTTGATCAGATAGTCATCGCCACCGGCCTGCAACCCGGCAACGCGCTCATCCACGGTACCCAGCGCGCTCAGGATCAGCACCGGCGTATGGATGTCCTTCTGTCGCAGCAGGTTGATGATCGATAGTCCATCGAGGTGCGGCAGCATCCGGTCGACGATCAGCAGGTCGAAGAAGGATTCAGTGGCCGTGAACAGTCCGTCGCGGCCATCAGCGCAATGCTGCACGGCATAGCCTTCCTGACGCAGGCCATTGACCAGGTAGCTGGCTGTCTCGCGATCATCCTCGATCAGCAGAATCTGCATGCGATGCTCCGCGGGTTTCGGCTGCATTATCGCAGCCTGGGCTTCGGCAGCAGCAGGCGGGTGATTACGAATGCGCAATGTTGACCCGGTTTCAGCGGGCGCGCACCAACATGATGGCCGCCGCCACCATCAGCAGCAAGGTTGGCGTCCAGGCCAGCAGCAGCGGACTGAGATTGAATACCAGCGCACCGCTTTCCACCATGCGCTGCAGGAAGAAGTAGACCACACCGATGGACATGCCCAATGTGATGCGCGCGCCGGCGCCGCTGGAACGGAGCGATCCGTAGGCAAAGGGCACGGCAAACAGCACTGCCACCAGAATCGCGCAGGTGCGGGCCACGCGGGCCCAGAATGCGAACTCATAGCGGCTGGCATCCAGATCGTTGGCACGGCGATAGGCAATCGTGCGGCGCAGTTGTTGTAGCGCCAGCTGCGCGGGCTCGGCCACGGCCAATTGCAGGAAGCCGGCGCTGGCCGCGGATTGCAGCGTGTGCTGTGATTCGCGTCGCGTCAGCACCCGGTCGCCATCAAAGCGCGATTCCCGGTAGTCGGCCAGCTGCCAGGACTGATCGGCGCCGGCGGTGGCACGCTCGGCGCGTCCCACCGCCGCGATGCGATTCTCATCGGTGAGTTCGAACACCAGCATGCCGCCATACTGCTCGGCGCTGGAACGCTGCTCGACGTTGACTATGGTGTTGCCATCACGCAGCCAGGCGCCGCCCTGCCCGGCGAAGCTGACGTTGTCGTAGCGGGCGAAGGCCTTGCGCTCGTCGGCCATCTGCTCGAGCCGCGGCGCCAGGTACTCGCCGGCCAGCAATGCCAGCACCAGCACCGGCAGACCGGCGCCCAGCACGCTGCTCAGCAACCTGAGCTTGGACATGCCGGCCGCGCGCATCACGGTGATCTCGTTGCCGCGCGCCAGGGTGCCGATAGCCAGCATGGCGCCCACCAGAGTTCCGATGGGCAGCGCTTCCACCGCAAATCCCGGCAGGTTCATCGCGACATGCAGCAGCGCATCGACCACCCGGTAGCGACCCATGCCGATATTGGACTGCTCGTCCATGAACAGGAACAGACCACCCAGCGCCAACAGCACCGCCATCACCAGTGCAATGCCGCCGAGCAGGGTGCGCGCCACATAGCGGTCGAGCCGGTTCATGCACGCGCGCTCCGCCAGCGCGGCCAGCTGCTGCCGGCCAGCACCAGGGCCAGCAGCGCAAACAGCACATGAACGCCCCACAACCCGGCCGAGGCCGACAACTGCCCGCGCTGCAACCACAGTCCCGCCACCTGCAGCAGGTTGGCGTACAGCGCGAACAGCAACACGGCTGGCGCGACCCGCGAGAAACGCCCCTGTCGTGGTCGCAGCCGCGCCAGCGGCAATGCGCAGACGCCCAGTACCAGCGTCATCAAGGGCCATCGGAATCGTCGCTGCAGTTCACCGAGCTGTTCGGCCGAACTGTCGCCGAACAACCGCCGCGTCAGCGTGGACTCCAGTTCTTCGGCGCGCTGTGCCGGCTCACTCATCGCGATGGGAATGGTCTGACTGGCAAAGCGCATGATCCTGTAGCGCGCGCCGCCAGGTTTGCCCTCCATCCTTTCGCCATCATAGAGAGTGATGGTCTGCGCCCGTCCGTCGGCCGAAACCAGATAACGCGCGCGGCGCGCCACGGTGGTCTCCACGCCCAGCGAGGTGGTGCGCTTGACGAATACATCCTCGAGTTCACCATCTGCAGCGGCGCTGCGCGCATACACCACGGTGCGGCCACCAGCCAGAGTGCGGAAGCGTCCCGGCTGCAAAGGTGAGGCCAGCGCACTGCGCAGGGCTGCGGCACGCAGCTGGCTTTCGGCTGCTGCCGCGCGCGGCGCCAGCGCCAGATCCAGCCCGGCCGCCAGCACCACCACCGGCACCGTCACTGCCAGAACCACCACCAGCGAGCGGCTGGTGCCGAAGCCGCAGGCCTGCGCGGCAAACAATTCGCTGTCGTGATACAGCCGGCCGAAGGTCAGCACGATGGACAGCAGCAGACCAAAGGGCAACAACAGCGAAACATTTTGCAACGCGCCCAACGCGAATAGCCGCAACACCATCGTGGCGGGATACTGGAATTCGGCGGCCCGGGCCAGCACCGCACCACCCTGGTAAATCAGCAGGATTGCGAGCAGCAACACGGTGACGCCAAGGAAATTGAACGTCAGTTCGCGCCAGATATAACGCTGCAGAATGCGCAACGGACCCCTCGCCATCGCAATGGATTCGGCTAAACTGCGACCGGAAGTTTGGGAAAATTTTCGCAAATCTGCCCGGAGCCGGTCGGGTCGTCAGCCCGGAAGCGGCTACTTTATACATGAGGACGGCAATGCAATTCGAGGCTTTCAGCGGCAACCCGGCGGCACAGCGCGGCGATTGTCTGGTCATTGGCGTCCACGAAGATCGCCGACTGGGCGAACAGGCCGGGCGTGTTGACCGTGCGCAGCGTGGCGCGCTGCAAAGATTGCTGAAGGCCGACAACTTCGCCGGACGCGCCGGCGAATCGTTGCTGTTGCCCGAAGCGCCGGGGCTGGGTTGCGCGCGGCTGCTGCTGGTGGGACTGGGCGCCCAGCAGGCCTACAACCGCCGCGCCTGGCGGCGCGCGCTGTCGACCGCTGTGGCTGCCCTGGCCCGCACGCGCATTGTCCGCGCCGTCATCGCACTGGAGCGTCCGGCCAATGCCAACCTCGACGATGCATATTTCGCGCGGCTCAGCGCCGAACTGAGCGCTGCGAGCCTGTATCGCATCAACGACCTGAAGACCGGCAAGCGGCCGAAGCCGCCGGCGCTGGGCAAGGTGAAGATCGGCCCATTCGATGCCAGGGCACTGCCCGCTGCACGACGCGCGCTGGCCGATGGCAGCGCCATCGCCGCCAGCACCACGCTACTGCGCAATCTGGCCAACCTGCCCGGCAATGTGTGCACGCCGCGCTACCTCGCCAACGCTGCGGTCCAGGTGGGCCGCGAACATCGCGGCCTGCGCGTCAAGGTATTGAACGAGGCGCAGATCAGACGACTGAAGATGGGCTGTTTTCTGGCCGTCACGCGCGGCAGCGCCGAACCGCCGCGCTTCATCACCATGGAATATCGCGGTGGCCGCCGCGGCGCGGCGCCCATCGTGCTGGTGGGCAAAGGCATCACCTTCGACACCGGCGGCATTTCGCTGAAAGACCCGGCGGCGATGGATGAGATGAAGTTCGACATGTGCGGCGGCGCCACCGTCATCGCCGCGCTGAATCTGGTGGCGGCACTGAAGCTGCCGCTGAATGTGGTCGGCCTGGTGGCCGCCTGCGAAAACATGCCCGATGCGCGCGCCACCAAGCCCGGCGACATCGTTACCAGCGCCGACGGCCAGACCGTCGAGATCCTGAACACCGATGCCGAGGGCCGGCTGATCCTCTGCGACACCCTGTTCCATGCGCGGCGTTATGAACCTGAAACCGTCATCGACATGGCCACACTGACCGGCGCCTGCGTGGTCGCGCTCGGTCATCATCACAGCGCCGTGATGTCCAACGACGATGAACTGTCGAAGCAGCTGGTCGAGGCCGGTGTGCGTGCCGACGACCGCGCCTGGCCCATGCCGCTGACCGAAGAATACGGCGAGCAACTGCGCAGCAACTTCGCCGACATGGCCAATGTGGGCGGCCGCGATGGCGGCGCCATCACCGCCGCGGCGTTTCTGGCCAAGTACACCAAGGGCCTGCGCTGGGCGCACATGGACATCGCCGGCACCGCCTGGGTCACCGGCTCCGCCAAGAGCGCCACGGGTCGTCCACTGCCCTTGCTGGCCGACTTCCTGATCCGCCGCGCCCGCGGCTGACAGGACGCGCATCTTCGGGCACGCTGGCGCCATGGAACGCGTCGATTTCTACGTGCTGGATGGCAGCGATGCGCGCGAGCGCTGGAAGTTCGCCTGCCGCGTCATCGACAAGGCCTTCCAGGCCGAGCAGCGCGTGCTGGTGTGCTTCGACAATGAAGCGGACGTGCAGGCCTTCGATGACCTGCTATGGATCTTTGCCGATCAGGCCTTCATCCCGCATGAACCGCTGCGCGCCGAATCCGACTGGGAGGAAGCGCCGGTGCTGCTCAGCGCCGGCAAGGCACCGCCCAGCGCCGCCGATGTGCTGATCAATCTCTCCGGCAGCGTGCCGGCCCCCGCCGCGACCACTGCACGCGTAATGGAGATCATCGACGCCGATCCGGCGCGCCGCCAGGCCGGACGCGTGCGCTTCAAGCAATACCGCGAACAGGGCATCGAGCCCACTACGCACAACATCGGTGGCGATTCGCGCGGTTGAGCGGCCCGCGGTCAGGCCCTGATATGTCCAGCGCAGCCAGCAACCCCACCACCGCTGCCGACGGTGCGGCGCGGCGCCGCGGCTTGATCGCACCACTGCTGTCCTGGGCGGGCCCCATCCTGGTGGTTGTCATGCTGCTGCTGGCGCTGATGACCGTGCGTCGCGAGCTGGAGCAACTGCATCTGCGCGCCGTGCTCGTCGGAATGCAGCGTGTCCCTGCGCACGCCTGGCTGGCGGCGCTCATCGCTACGGTGTCCAGCTATCTGCTGCTCGGCGGATATGACTGGCTGGCGCTGCGCTACGTCCGTCGTCCGCTCGGCGTGCTGCGCACCTGGTTCGTCGCTTTCATCGCCTATGCCTTCGGCCACAACCTGGGACTCCCGGCCATCACCGCTGCGGCGATCCGTTTGCGGCTGTATTCGGCCGGCGGACTCGGCGCCCCCGACATCGCCCGTATCGCCGCTTTCTGTAGCCTGACCAGCGCGCTGGGCCTGGCGACACTGTTCGGCATCGCCGCACTGACGGAGACGACATCGGTCGCCGCTGCCCTGCACGTCGGCAGCAACCTGATGCAGTTGGGCGGCGCGATGGCATTGGTCGGGATCGCGGCCTATCTGCTGTGGGCCGGCAACGCTGCACGTCGTCTCGAATTCCGAGGCTGGTCGCTGTCAGCGCCGGGCGCACGGCTGGCGCTTGGCCAATGGCTGCTGGGCAGTGCCGATCTCGCGCTTGCCGCAGCGGCGTTGTGGTGGCTGTTGCCGCCCGATGTGCAGATCAGCTATGCAAGTTTCGCCGGCGTGTATGTGGCAGCGGCGATCGCCGGCATCATCAGTCACGTTCCCGCCGGTCTGGGTGTCTTTGAAGCAGTGCTGCTGCTGGCGCTGCCGGAGGCGGCACCGGATGATCTGCTCGGCGCCATGCTGGCCTATCGCGCGGTGTATTACCTGTTGCCGCTGGCTGCCGCCATAGTGCTGTTCGGGGCGCGGGAACTGGCGCTGCAGCGCAAGCGGCTCGCGCCGGCCCAGACGCTCGCCGCCTCGTTGATTACGCCGGTCACGCCATGGGTCGGTGGCATCGCCGTGTTCACCGCCGGCTGCGTGCTGCTGGTATCGGGGGCGACGCCCATTCTGGATCAACGCCTGCAGTGGCTGCGGCATGCCTTGCCACTCCCGGTGCTGGAACTGTCCCACCTGATTGCGAGCAGCATTGGTATTGGCCTGCTGGTGCTCGCCCACGGACTGACGCGGCGGTCGCGTGCCGCCTTCCAGCTGACATTGCTGTTGCTGACCGCCGGCGCTGCCGCTTCGCTGTTCAAGGGTCTGGACTTCGAGGAAGCGCTGGTGCTGTCCGCCATCGCGACGCTGCTGTGGATCGGGCGCGCCGCCTTCTACCGGCCGTCCGCGCTGTTTGCCGACCGGTTCTCGCCCGGCTGGATCGTCAGCGTGGTCGCCGTCATCGCCATTGCCCTGTGGATCGGACTGCTCGCCCACCGCCGTCTGGACTATTCAGGCGAGCTGTGGTGGACGTTCGCATTCTCCAGCGATGCACCGCGCATGCTGCGCGCCTCGCTGGTCACGGCGCTGCTGGCCGCGGCATTCATCATCTACAGCCTGATGCGGCCGCGGCCACCGGAACCGTCGCTGCCCGATGCCACGCAGCTGGCGCGCGCCGAGCGCGCCATCGCAATGGATGAAGGTACACATGGCCAGCTGGCGCTGAGCGGTGACAAGCGGCTGCTGTTTCATCCCGAGGATGACGCATTCCTGATGTACCAGGTGCGCGGCCGCAGCTGGGTCGCGCTGGGCGATCCGGTCGGCGAGCGCACCCGCGCCGAAGAACTGGTGTGGTCATTCCGCGAACAGGTGGACCGTCACGCCGGCTGGCCAGTCTTCTATGAGGTGGCGGCGGACCAGCTGCCGCTGTATCTGGATCTTGGTCTGACCGCACTGAAGCTGGGCGAAGAAGCCCACGTGCCGCTGCACGATTTCTCGCTCGAAGGTCCGGCGCGCGCCGAACTGCGCCAGGCTCATCGCCGCTCCGAGCGGCATGGGGTCAGTTTTGAAGTGCTCCCGGCCGGCGGCGTTGCGGAAATCATGCCCGGGCTGGAACAGATCTCCGCCGACTGGCTGTCGGAAAAGGGCGCCAGTGAAAAAGGCTTTTCCGTAGGGCGTTTTTCGGCAGCGTATCTGCAGCGTTTCCCATTGGCCGTGGTGCGGCTGCACGACCAGCCGGTAGCCTTCGCCAATCTGTGGGCCGGTGCGGGACGCCAGGAGCTGTCCATCGACCTGATGCGGTTTGGCAAAGACGCGCCGGGCGGCACCATGGATTACCTGTTCATCGAGTTGCTGCTGTGGGGGCGCGCGCAGGGCTACCGGCAATTCAATCTCGGCATGGCGCCACTGGCAGGCCTGGAACAGCATCCGCTGGCACCGGTCTGGCATCGCGTGGGCAATTTCCTGTTCGAACACGGCGAACATTTCTACAACTTCGAGGGCGTGCGCAGATACAAGTCCAAGTTCGATCCCGAGTGGCTGCCCCGCTACCTGATTGCGCCCGGCGGTCTGGCGCTGCCGCGCATCATGCTGGATGTATCCATGCTGATCGCCGGCGGCGCCCGCGCCCTGCTGCGCTGAGAAGGAACCCGGACATGAACCGCAACGCACTGATCGTCGTCCTGCTGCTGCCTCTGGCGGGCGCGCAGGCGACCGGATCTGCCAGCGTGGGCTACAGCGAATCCACCATCGATGGCGGCCGTTACGGACCGATTGCCATCTACCGTCCCGACGGCCCGCTGCGCTCGATGATCCTGTTCATCTCGGGCGATGGCGGCTGGCATCTGGGTGTCGTCGACGCCGCGCGCATGTTCGCCGCCCAGGGCGCGCTGGTCGCGGGCATTGACATCCGACGGTACTTCGCCACCATCCGCACGCCGGCGGGCGCTGCCGATGCGCGCTGCGTATCGCTGGCCGGTGATCTCGAAGCGCTGAGTCAGCGCATACAGCGCACACTGCAGCTGGGCGAGTACCGCCATCCGGTGCTGGTCGGGTATTCGTCGGGTGCAACGCTGGTGTATGCAGCGCTGGCGCAATCGCCAGCCGGCACCTTTGCCGGCGCGCTGAGCATGGGCTTCTGTCCGGATCAGGATTTTGCCGGCGCCACGCTGTGTGCCAGCAACGGACTGACCTACCGAAGAATGAAACCCGACCAACCCAGGGACACCACGCTGCTGCTGCAACCGGACCCTCAGCTGCGCGATGGCTGGCTGGTGGCGCAGGGCACACAGGACCAGGTCTGCGATGCGGGAGTCGCACGCGAGTTCGCTGCGGCCATTCCCTCGGCACAGCTGATCGATCTGCCCAAGGTGGGACATGGCTTCTCCAGAACCGATCGCTGGTGGCCGCAGGTATACGACGCCTACCAGCATCTGACCGTCGCGACCGCGGCGTCGACCGCCGCCAATGCCGGTGATTTGCCGGTGACCGAGGTCGCCGCCGCGACCGTTGCCAACGCTTCGCAGATGGCGCTGATGATCAGCGGCGACGGGGGCTGGGCCGGACTGGATCAGGATCTGTCGGCCGAACTTGCACGCCGTGGCATTCCGGTGGCGGGACTCAGCTCGCTGCGCTACTTCTGGCGCGCGCGCACTCCCGACGAAACCGCTGCCGACGTGACGCGGTTGCTGCGCCACTACCTCGAAACATGGCGACGCGAGCGCGTGCTGCTGATCGGCTATTCGTTTGGCGCCGATGTAATGCCCTACGTGGTGACACGGCTGCCCGCCGACCTGCGCGCACGCATTGACGTCATCGCGCTGCTGGGCCCGTCGGACACCGCGGACTTCGAAGTCAGCACCGCCGACTGGCTACCGGGCGTGCGCCGCCAGGGTCTGCCCACCCAGCCGGAGCTGGCGCGCACCGGTGACATTCCGGTGCTGTGCGTGCATGGCGCCGACGAGCGCGACTCGCTGTGCCCTGCCCTGCGCGCACCCAACATCAGCACCGAAAGCATAGGCCGTGGCCATCACTTCGGCGGCGAGGTCGGCGCAATCGCCGATGCGATACAGAAGACTGCGGCACGACGCTGATCGCTGCGGATTCAGCCGCGGCGGATTCGGTTTACGATCGAGCACTCATCTGAACGAAAAACGAGGAGTAAGCCATGGCTGTGGAAAAGGCCGAAGATGCAGCGAATCTAGTTTCGCGCAGATTGTTCTTTGTCGCCGGAGCCGCCGGAATGGCAGTGCTGATGCGTGAGGCAATGGCGGCAACTGCGGAAAGCCCGGTACCCGCGCCATTGGCCAAACAGTCCCTGAAGCAATCGGACGTGTTTCATCACCTCGACACCGTGACTACGATCAAGCCGGCACCGAACGAGACCACCACGGCGAAGATCGTATCGGGTCAGAACATGACCATGCTGTGGGTGGATGTACCGGGCAATACGCACCGCGCGCCTCATGCGCACCCGCATGAACAGTTCACCTGGCTGCTGTCTGGACGCATGGACTACCGCGTCGGCGACGGTCCGGTGACCAGTTGCGGCCCCAATACGGTTCTCACCATTCCGCCCAATGTCGAGCATGAAGTCTGGTACCGCGAAGACTGCCGATATGCGGAAGTGTTCTCGCCGGTACAGGAAACCATCGTCAAGCTCGCAAAAGATCAGAAGTAACTTAATGAGGTACGCAAGGACGTCGACCTGGACAAGGCGCCAATTGCTTACCGAGGGAAGCTGTAGGCGCCACCGAGATAGGCTGATCCGTCGCGGAAATACCGGAACGATTCGCCGCTGCGGCTTTCGTCTGTGCGTGCCGGCGAATAAGGCGCGTCGAGCGTTGACCGATCAGCGCTGAGCAAGCTTGCCCTGCGATGCGCCGGTCAGCACGAGGGCATGGCCGCAGGCCACGCGCCCCCCTGAGCCGCACGGACAGACGAAAGCCGCAGTGGCGAATCAACCCGTATAATTCCGCGATGGACAAGACCTACTCCCCCGCCGACATCGAACAACGCTGGTATCAGCACTGGGAAAGCCAGGGCTGGTTCGCGCCGCGCGCCGGTGCGGGCGCCTTCTGCATCATGATTCCGCCGCCGAACGTCACCGGCACGCTGCACATGGGCCATGCCTTCCAGGACACCATCATGGATGCCCTGACCCGCTATCACCGCATGCGCGGCGAGAGCACGCTGTGGCAGCCCGGCACCGATCACGCCGGCATTGCCACGCAGATGGTGGTGGAACGACAGCTCAATGCCGAGGGCAGGAAGCGCACCGAACTCAGCCGCGAGGAGTTCGTCGCGCGCATCTGGAAGTGGAAGGAGCAGTCCGGCGGCACCATTGCGCAGCAGTTGCGTCGGCTCGGCGCCTCGGTGGACTGGTCGCGCGATCGTTTCACCATGGATGAAGATCTGTCGCAGTCGGTCACCGAAGTGTTCGTGCGCCTGCATGAGGAAGGCCTCATCTATCGAGGCAAGCGGCTGGTGAACTGGGATCCGGTGCTGCACACCGCGCTATCCGATCTTGAAGTGCTGAACGAGGAAGAAACCGGCTCGCTGTGGCATCTGCGCTATCCGCTGGCCGATGGCAGTGGTCATCTGGTGGTGGCTACCACGCGCCCGGAGACCATGCTGGGCGACACCGCGGTGGCGGTGAACCCGAAGGACGAGCGCTACGTTTCATTGCTCGGCAAACAGATCAGGCTGCCGCTGACCGATCGATTGATTCCCATCGTTGCCGACGACTATGTGGATCCGGCCTTCGGTACCGGCTGCGTCAAGATCACGCCGGCGCATGATTTCAACGACTATGCAGTGGGTCAGCGGCACCAGCTGCCACTGATCAATGTGTTTACGGCGGATGCACGCATCAACGACGAAGCCCCGACCGTCTATCGCGGCATGGACCGCTTCGAGGCGCGCCAGCGCATCGTCGCCGATCTCGAATCCGCCGGACTGATCGAGAAAATAGAGCCACACAAGCTGATGGTGCCGCGCGGTGACCGCAGCCATGCCGTCATCGAGCCCTGGCTCACCGACCAGTGGTACGTGAAGGTCGAGCAGCTGGCCAAACCCGCCATCGAAGCGGTGGAGAGCGGCCGCATCCGCTTCATCCCGGAGAACTGGGACAAGACCTACTTCCAGTGGATGCGCAACATCCAGGACTGGTGCATCAGCCGCCAGCTGTGGTGGGGCCATCGTGTGCCGGCCTGGTATGACGCCGACGGCAACATCTACGTGGCGCGCGATGCGACCAGCGCGGCGGCGCAGGCCAGAGCAAAGCACGGTCGCGACGTCGAACTGAAACAGGACGAAGACGTACTCGATACGTGGTTCTCCTCGGCGCTGTGGCCATTCTCGACGCTGGGCTGGCCGCAGCAGACAGCGGAACTGAAGCAGTTCTATCCCACCAGCGTGCTGGTGACCGGCTTCGACATCATCTTCTTCTGGGTGGCCCGCATGATCATGATGGGCCTGAAGTTCACCGGCGACGTGCCCTTCCGCGAGGTGTACGTGCACGGACTGGTGCGCGACGGCGAAGGCCAGAAGATGAGCAAGTCCAAGGGCAATGTCATCGACCCGCTGGACATCGTCGATGGCATCACGCTCGACGCGCTGCTGGCCAAGCGCACCACCGGCCTGATGCAACCACATCTGGCGCCGACCATCGAGAAGGCCACACGCAAGCAGTTTCCGGAAGGCATCGCGCCCTGCGGCACCGACGCGCTGCGCTTCACCTTCGCCTCGCTGGCCACGCAGAGCCGCGACATCCGTTTCGATCTGGCGCGCGTCGCGGGCTATCGCAATTTCTGCAACAAGCTGTGGAATGCGGCGCGCTTCGTGCTGATGACGCTGGAGAACACCGCGGACATCGGCGAGGGTCCGCACCAACTGTCCACCGTGGACCGCTGGATCCGCTCGCGCTTTGGCCATGCGCTGGGTGCCGTCGACACGGCCTTCGCCGAATACCGCTTCGACTATGCGGCCACCGCGCTGTACGAGTTCACCTGGTACGAGTACTGCGACTGGTATCTGGAACTGGTCAAGCCGGTGCTGCAGGACGCCAGTGCACCGCTCGAGGCACGACGCGGTGCGCGGCGCACGCTGCTGGAGTTGCTGGAAGCCCTGCTGCGCGCGCTGCATCCGCTGATGCCCTTCATCACCGAGGAGATCTGGCAGCGCGTGGCGCCGCTGGCCGGCGTCAGCGGCGCCAGCGTCATGCTGGCGCACTGGCCGCAGGCCACCGACTACGCGCGCGATATCGAGGCCGAGACCGAAGTGCAATGGCTGACGCGCGTGGTGCTGGGCGTGCGGCAGATCCGCGGCGAGATGGACATCAGTCCCGCGAAGAAACTTCCCTTGCTGCTGGCGCATGCCGGCGACGGCGATCGCCAGCTGGCGCAGCGCCATGTCGCATTGCTGACGCGGCTGGCCGGTCTGGAGTCACTGCGCGAACTGGCGGCCAATGAAGCGGCTCCACCGGCCGCTTCGGCGCTGGTCGGTGAACTGACGCTGCTGGTGCCCATGGCCGGACTGATCGACGCGGCCGCCGAAGCCGAGCGGCTCGCGAAACGCATCACGAAGACTCAGCAGGAGATCACGCGCGCCAGCGCCAAGTTGAACAATGAAAGCTTTGTGCGCAGCGCACCTGCGAACGTCGTCACAATGGAACGCGAGCGGCTGGCCGAGTTCGAGCGTACGCTGGCAGGCCTCGAACGCCAGCTGGCGCAGGTGCGCGCACTGGCCGCAACCAACTGAGGGAATCATGAGCCGCCTGCGCGACGCCGTTGAAGCCGTCGAGACAATCATCCTCGGCAAGCCGCAGCAGATACGGCTGTCACTGGCCTGCCTGTTCGCGCGCGGCCATCTGCTGATCGAGGACGTGCCCGGCGTGGGCAAGACCACGCTGGCGCATGCGCTGGCGCGCGTGCTGGGGCTGGAATGGAAGCGCGTGCAGTTCACCAGCGATCTGCTGCCCACCGATGTGATCGGCGTATCGGTGTTCGACCGCGTCACGCAGCAGTTCCAGTTCCGCCAGGGACCGGTGTTCACGCAGCTGCTGCTGGCCGATGAGATCAATCGCGCCAGCCCCAAGGCGCAGAGTGCACTGCTGGAAGCCATGGAAGAGCGCCAGGTCAGCGTCGACGGGGAGACGCATGCGCTGCCCGATCCCTTCTTCGTGGTGGCCACGCAGAATCCGCATGAACAGATCGGTACCTACGGCCTGCCGGAATCGCAGCTGGACCGCTTCCTGATGCGTGTCAGCCTCGGTTACCCCGATGGCGGCGCCGAGCGGCGCCTGCTGCTGGCCGCCGAGCGCCACGAATTGCTGGATGCGGTGCCGGCGGTGCTGACACCCGATGAAGTGCTGGCCGCGCAGCGTGCGGTGCGCGCCATCTATGTGGCTGCACCGCTGCTCGACTATGTGCAGGCGCTGATCGCGCGCTCGCGCGCCGAACTGACACTGGGTCTGTCGCCGCGCGCCGCGCAGGGACTGGTGCGTGCCGCGCAGGCCTGGGCACTGCTGCATGAGGAACGCGCCGTGCTGCCCGAGCATGTGCAGGCCGTGCTGCCGGCAGTGGCTTCGCACCGGCTGGAGCGTCGCAATGGCGCCCAGCACAGCGACGGCATGCGTCTGGCTGCCGAACTGATCGCTGCGGTGCCGGTACCGGTCTGACATGCGTCAGCGCATTGCACGCTGGGCTCGACAGCGCCAGGGTGAAGATGCGCTGCCGCTGACGCTGCGCTCCTCGCGCATCTACATCCTGCCCACGCGCGCCGGCCTCGGCTTTGCGGTGCTGCTGTTGCTGATGCTGGCGGCGGGACTGAACTACACCAACAGCCTGACGCTGTTCATCACCTTCCTGTTCGCCGGCTTTGCGCTGATCAGCCTGTATGACTGCCACCGCAGCCTCAGGGACCTGCTGATTGCGCAGGTGGAAGTGGCCGACAGTTTTGCGGGCCAGCCGGGGCGGCTCGAGTTCCACTTCGACAATCGCGCCGCGCGAGCGCGTCAGGCGCTGCAGCTGCGCTGCGAGTCCGGCGGCGTGGCGCGCTTCGAGCTGCCGGCCGCCACCGCCTGCATGCAGCAGGCCGACTTCCTGCTGCCGCATCGGGGCCGGCATGCACTGGGACGCATTGTGCTCGCCAGCAACGCGCCGCTGGGTCTGTTCCGCTGCTGGTGCTGGCTGCATCTGCCGCTGCAGGTATGGGTGTACCCCGCGCCCCAGGGCACACGTCCATTGCCGGAAGCCGGCGGCCCGCGCCAGCGCGAAGCAGCGGCGCAGCTGGCCAGCGGCGATGATGAGTGGAGCGCGATGCGTCCGTTCCAGTCCGGCGACAGTCCGCGCAGCGTGGCGTGGAAACTGTATGCGCGCGGCGCGCCGCTGCTGGTGTCGCAGTACGAGGGCGAAGCCGGCTCGCGGCGCGTGCTGGACTTCGCGCAGCTGGCCGGCCTCGACACCGAGGCGCGACTGAGCCAGCTCGCGGCCTGGATCATCGAATGCGAGCGGCGGCGCGAGCCCTATGCGCTGCAGATGCCGCAGCAGTTCATCGCCACAGATCTGGGCGCATCCCAGCAGCAACGCGCGCTGCGTGCACTGGCCCTGCATCCGGGCTGAGCGATGAAGCCCACGTCCACACGCGCGCTGCCCTTCGATCCCACGCCCTCGCGGTTGACCGTCAGCCTGTGCCTGGTCGCGTTGAGCGGCGCGTTGCTGTTGAATGTGCACCATCTGGCCTGGTGGGCGGCGCCGCTGGCGTTGCTGACAGCGGTCTGGCGCGCACGCGCCAGTTGGCATACGCACCGGTTGCCGAAGCGCTGGCAGCGTGTGGTGCTGGTGGTGGTACTGACCGTTGCGGTCATCGCCAGCTTCCGCGGCCTCAATGGCATCGCTGCCGGTGCCACGCTGCTGACGGCGATGAGCGCAGCCAAGCTGATCGAAACCCGGCAGGCACGCGATTGGTACATCGTGATCGGTACGGCGCTGTTCCTGCTGGTGGCGGCCTGCCTGGATCAGCAGGCGCTGTGGCGGCTGCCACTGTATGCCGCCGAGTGCTGGCTGCTGGCCACGGCCTTGCGCGCGCTGGGGAGCGGTCGCGCCCAACTCCCGCTACGCCGGCTGCTGGCCGACAGCGGCCGCGCGCTGGCGCTGGCGCTGCCCTTTGCGCTGCTGCTGTTCCTGTTTTTTCCACGGCTGCCTGGCGCGTTCTGGGCAGTGCCGGCCGAAGAAGCTGCCATCACCGGACTCAGCGATGAAATGAGCCCGGGCAGCATCTCGCGTCTGATGGAATCTGACGAGCCGGCGCTGCGCGTGCGCTTCGACGGGCCACTGCCACCGCCCACCCAGCGTTACTGGCGCGGACCGGTGCTGCACGACTTCGACGGCAGCACCTGGCGCCGTCGCATGGGGCGGATCGCGCGCGAAGGTCCGGCCCGCTTCAGCGGCACCGGCTACAGCTATCAAGTCACGCTGGAGCCCAACAATCACAATGTGCTGATCGCGCTGGAACTGCCGCAGTCTCCGGACGTACCGTTTTCAATGCTGACCCCCGACTTCCAGCTGTTCTCGATGCGACCCCTCGACCGGCAGCGCAACTACCAGCTGACCTCCTATCCCGACTATCGCACCGCCCCCGAGCTGTCGGACTATGCGCGGCGCATCGATCTGGCACTGCCGCCACAGCGCAACCCCCGCGCCCGGCAGTTTGCGCAGCAGCTGCGTGACGGGCGCGACGATGCGGCCTTCATCGCTGCCGTGCTGGATAACTTTCGCAGCAATGGCTTCGAGTACACGCTGACACCGCAGCCGCTGAGCCGCGATGGAATCGACGATTTTCTGTTCACCACACGCGAGGGATTCTGCGGCCACTATGCTTCGGCCTTCGTCACGCTGATGCGCGCCGGCGGCATTCCCGCGCGCGTGGTCACCGGCTATCTCGGCGGCGAATGGAACTCCATCGGCAGTTATCTGACCATCCGCCAGTCGGATGCCCATGCCTGGGCCGAGGTGTGGCTGGCCGGGCGCGGCTGGACGCGCGTCGATCCCACGGCCGTCGTGGCGCCCGAGCGACTGACCCGCGACGTCTTCGGTCTGCTGCGTTCGGCCAACCGCTCCGCTGGCCGCGTGATGCGCGAAACGCCGTTGCTGGGCACATTGATCCAGGGCATGGCCGCGATGAACGCCTGGTGGCAGGATAGCGTGGTGGGATTCAACTCGCGAAAACAGCTGGATATATTTGAATTTATTGGTTTTTCAGACGCCGATTGGCGCAGCGTGGCCTTGCTGCTGGGCGGCGGCAGCCTGCTGTGGTTTCTGGCCTTGCTGTGGGCGTTACGCGAGAAGTCAGCGCCGCTGCGTCGCGATCCGCTGACGCGCGCGTGGCGCAAACTGGAGCGACGGCTGGCACGCGCAGGTTTGCCGCGTGCCGCGCATGAAGGTCCGCTGGACTTCGCAGCGCGCATCGGCGCACTGCGACCAACGCTGGCAGACGAACTGCAGAGCATTGCACGCGAATACGCCGCGCTGCGTTTCGGACCAGCGCCCGACGCGATGCGCGAGCGACTGCAGGCTCTGCGCCGCGCCATCGATGCGCTGGATCCGCGTCGCGCGTGAACATTCCGCTGCTGACCCTGCTGTTGCTGTGCGCGCTGCTGCTGACGCCGCTGTGGGTGCAGCTGTATCGCATGGCACGTCGCCGTCAGCGTGCACCCACCACCGTGCCGCCCGAATGGCATACCGACCTGATGGCACACGCGCCGCTGTACCGGCGTACACCGCCGGCACTGCGTCGTCAGGCGGCGCAGTTGGCCGCGGAATTCATCGGTCAGAAACACTTCGTCGGCTGCAATGGCCTGGTGGTGACACCTGTCATGCAGCGCGTGGTGGCCTGGCAGGCCTGCCTGCTGGTGGCGCGGCACGGCCTGGCGCCGTATGCGGAACTGGCCAGCGTGCTGCTGTATCCCGGACCCTTCGTTGTCGAGCAGCAGCATGTGGATCCGGCCGGCGTCATCAGTGCCGATCAGGCCGTGCTGATCGGCCAGGCCATCGGCGACATGCGCGTGGTGCTGTCCTGGCCCGACGTGCTGGCCGCCGGCGCCGGATCCACCGGCCACAATGTGGTGATTCACGAGTTCGCGCACTTCCTCGATCACACGCTGGATGGTGCGCTGTCGGCACCGCCCTCCGGCAGCGACTGGCACGACGTGCTGGATCACGAGTACCGCCTGCTGCGTGCCGATGTCGACGCCGGCATCGCCACGCTGATCGATCCTTATGGCAGCGAGGATGAAGTCGAGTTTTTCGCCGTGGCCAGCGAGACCTTCATCGAACTGTCACGGGACATGCAGCTACGACATCCGCGGCTGTATGGCTTGCTGGCGCGGCTGTATGGGATCGACCCGGCGGCCTGGTAGCGGATTGCCGGACCGTTCTCGCCTCTGGTTTGTCGCTCAAGGCGGCACGCGCTTGATAAAAAAGCCGGGACGGCTTTTTATCGCGTTCCCTCACGTCGGCCGGCGACTCACAAAGCTGAAGACATTGCGAGTCGCTGATCGGCCTCCGTTCGGCGCGCCGCACATCGCCGACAAACCAGAGGCGAGAACGGCCCGGCAATCCGTCACACCACGGATCGAGTCCATCGAGAATGGCGCAAGCC
>JAIBJM010000109.1 GCA_020029535.1 Gammaproteobacteria bacterium
ACACCGAGCTGCAACGGCAAGCGCCACACTGCGTTCGGGAAACTGTGTTCCACCTGTCGCATCCGAAGGGATCGAACAGGCGCCGCCGAGGTAAGCAGCCGACCGGGCGCCGATGAAGTGCCGGCGGCCCTGAAAGCCACCACAGTGGGGAGCCGATGGGACGCCACGGTGTGGCCTGAAGTGGGCCGCGTTCTGGCCTCCAATCGGGACAATCCAGCCATCAAGGCCGCCTGTGTGCGTATTCCACGCCAATCCTGCCACTGATTCCATAGCAAGCCTGCCACCCATTCCACGCGAAAGCGGCCACTGATTCCACGGGAAGGCTGCCACCCATTTCACGGCGAAGCGGCCACCTCGAAGGACAAGGCATCGGCGACGCGGGATAACCATCGGTATGCTGGATATTTCTCAATTACGAGGAGTATCAGATGCCGGCAGAGAGGTTATCCATGCGCAAGATAAGAGAAGTGCTGCGTCTGAAGTGGGACAGCGGGGTCAGCAACCGCCGCATTGCGCAGAGCTGTGCCATTGGCCGTCCTGCCGTGACCGAATATCTGCGCCGGGCGGCTGCTGCGGGGCTGTCATGGCCGCTGCCGGCGGATCTGGACGATGGGGCGCTGGAGCGGCGGCTGTTCCCGCGACCGGCGTCCTTGCCGATGGACTTGCGGACAGTGCCGGACTGGGCGCAGGTGCATCAGGAACTCAAACGCAAAGGCGTGACGCTGGTGCTGCTCTGGCAGGAGTACAAGGCCACATGTCCGGAGGGGTATCAGTACAGCGCGTTCTGCGTGCATTATCGGACCTGGCGAGGCACGCGCGATGTGGTGATGCGCCAGAGTCACCGGGCAGGCGAGAAGCTGTTCGTCGATTACTGCGGCCCGACCGTGCCGGTGATCGATGGCAGCAGCGGTGAGATCCACACCGCGCAGATCTTTGTGGCCGTGCTCGGTGCGAGCAACTACACCTATGCAGAGGCCACGTGGACACAGACGCTGCCAGACTGGATCGGTGCGCATGTGCGGGCGTTCGCGTTCTTCGGTGGCAGCCCGGCGCTGCTGGTGCCCGATAACCTGAAGTCCGCGGTGACGCACGCGCACCGCTATGAGCCGGACCTCAATCCCACCTACCAGGAGATGGCGGCGCACTATGGCGTCGCGGTGCTGCCGGCCCGTGCCGGCAAGCCCCGCGACAAGGCCAAGGTTGAAGCGGGCGTACTGCTGGTTGAGCGTTGGATCCTGGCGCGACTGCGCCACCAGAGCTTCTTCAGCCTCGCCGAACTGAATCAGGTGATCGCGCAACTGCTGGCGGACCTCAACCGCCGGTCCTTCAAGAAGCTGCCCGGCTCGCGCCAGGAGTGGTTCGAGACCCTGGAGCGCCCGGCGCTGCAACCGTTGCCGGACACGCCCTACGATTACGCCGAGTGGAAGAAGGCGCGCGTGAACATCGACTATCACATTGAGGTCGAGGGGCACTATTACTCGGTACCCTATCAGCTGGTGAAGCAACCGCTGGATGTGCGCATCGGGGCGCAGGTCGTGGAGTGTCTGTACCAGGGCAAGCGTGTCGCCAGCCACCGGCGCGCACACAGTAAAGGGCACCACACCACGGTGGCCGAGCACATGCCCCGGGCGCATCAGCAGTATGCGCAGTGGACGCCACAGCGGTTAGTGCGCTGGGCGCAGCAGACCGGCGCTGCCACCGCGCGCGTCGTCGAGGCGATCCTGGCATCGCGCCCGCATCCGCAACAGGGCTTCCGCTCTTGCCTGGGCATCCTGCGTCTTGGCAAGACCTATGGCGATGCGCGTCTGGAGGCGGCGTGTCAGCGGGCGCTGGTCCTTGGCGCGCTGAGTTACCGCAGCATCGAATCCATCCTCAAGCGCGCTCTGGATCGGACACCACTGCCCGAACCCGCACCCGCTGCCGAGGCCATTGATCACCCCAATATCCGGGGACCCGAGTATTACCACTAACCGACAGGAGACCACCCATGCTGATCCATCCCACCCTCGATAAACTGCAACGCCTGCAACTGACCGGCATGCGCAAGGCGCTCGCCGAACAAACCGACCTGCCCGACATCGATGACTTGAGCTTCGAGGAACGCCTCGGGCTGCTCGTCGATCGGGAGATCACCGAACGCGATGACCGGCGCCTCAAGACACGGCTGCGCCAGGCCAAGCTGCGCCAGCAGGCGGCGATCGAGGACATCGATTACCGCCATCCGCGTGGTCTGGACAAGGCCCTGATCGCCAGCTTGGTCAATGGTGCGTGGATCAAAGCACATCACAACATCCTCATCACCGGTCCAACCGGTGTCGGCAAGACCTGGCTCGCCTGCGCACTCGCACACAAGGCGTGTCGGGATGGCTATCGGGTTCACTATCTCCGCCTCCCACGTCTGTTCCAGGAACTGCCCATCGCCAAAGGCGATGGCCGTTACCCAAAGCTGCTCGCCGCGCTCGCCAAAACCGATGTGCTGGTGCTCGATGACTGGGGGTTGTCCACGTTCACCGATGAGCAACGCCGCGATATGCTGGAAATCCTCGAGGACCGGCACGAACGACGCGCCACGCTCATCACCAGTCAACTGCCGGTCGAGCACTGGCACGAGATCATCGGCGACCCAACGCTGGCCGATGCCATCCTCGACCGGCTGGTGCACACCGCTTACAAGATCAATCTGAAGGGGGAATCCATGCGCAAACGTAAATCCAAGTTGACGCACACACCGGACTCAGAGTAACAATATAACACCCGCGTCGCTACGCTCCGACACGTGGCCGCCTTGCCCTGGACTGGGTGGCAGCCTTCGCGTGGAATGGGTGGCAGGAATCAGTGGAATACGCAGAAGAACACGGAAAGATTAAAACGTAAAACTATAAATGTGAAAACATATAGATCTGCAATGTGGGCTGAGTGTAGCGAAGCCCAATAGCAGGGACGCAAAACTTCGCACTGTTGGGCTTCAACTTCGTTCAGCCCATCTATGCCTCTTCTTCACCCTAATGGGTTTGTAACTATTTTTCTGCGTTATTTTATTTATTTATTTCTTATTTCCGTGTTCTTCCGTGGATTCCGTGGCCATTTGATTTTTTGTCAAACCTTCACTTCCCAATGGCGCCCTTCAGGTGCGCCAGGAACTCATCCACGCCGAGATACCCCACCAGCCGGTGGTCGGTCCGTTCCCGGCCGTCCGCCCCGAAGAACAGGATGGCGGGTGGCGCGAACAGCTTGAAGTGATTCAGCAGGGCGAGGTCCGCGGCGTCATTGGCGGTGACATCCGCCTGCAGCAGGCTAAAACCGGCAAGCGCC
>JAIBJM010000110.1 GCA_020029535.1 Gammaproteobacteria bacterium
TCGCGCGGTCTGGCTCAGTTGGCTACCCGAGTTCTGGCGAAGGCTTTCGAGCTCCGCTTGGGCCTGCGCATGCGCTTCCATCGCATCGTTCCAGCGCCGCTCAAGCTCGGCCGCGACCAACCGGTTGAGCGGATCCACGGCTTCGTAGTTGCGCTGTGCGCGCTCCATCTCATAGCGCGCCCGCTCCAGTGCCAACTCCTTCTGCCGAACCCGCTCGTCGCCTGCGGATGCAATTTGCTCGGCTGCTTGGAGAGACGCCTGGATGCCAAATGGTGCCAGGCGCAGCAGTACCTCCTGCGATACCAGTTGATCGGCGTGCCAGCCACCGAAGCTGGTGCAGCGAATACCGGCGGTCCCGTGCGTGTCATGGCACTCATAGCGATTACCGTGATGACTGGAATAGGCCACATACAGCTTGCACCCACAACGGCCGCAGCGCAGCAGTCCTGCCAGCAATGCCTCCCCGCGCTTGGGGGATCCTCGTACCATGGCGCCTTTCATGTTCGCATTCTGTGCAATCAGCAAGCGGTTGGCCTGATATTCCTCCCAGCTAATGTACCCTTCGTGATGACCGAGCAGTAGAACCTGCCAGTCCCGCTGCTCGACGCGGTTGCCTTGAAGCAGGCGCTTGCGGCCGTTTTCGATACGGACCCTGGTCGTTGTCCTCCCGTACGCATAGGCCCCGCCGAAGATGGGGTTGGTCAGCATGCGATGGAGCATGTCATAGCTGGCTTGCTTCCACACGACCTGTCGCATGCCTGCGGCGTAATGACTGACCGGCAGTTCAATGTTTTCCTGGCGCATCCAGAGCGTGACCTGCCGCACGCTACCGAGTTCGCGAAACTTGCGGAATACCAGCTCGATCGTCTCGCGAATGCGCTGGTCTGGATCCTTGTCGATGCGATCGTCTGCGCCGCGCACATAGCCGACCGCCACCTTGCGCAACAGTTGACCGCGCCTGGCCTTGTGCTTGATCGCGGCTTGTGCGCGGCTGCGAAAGGCAGACAGCTCCATCTCGCTGAAGGTACCCTTCAATCCCAACAGCGCCCTATCATCGGCCTGCTTCGGATCGTAGATACTCGTGGCGTCGATAATCAACGTGTCGACCAGGCTGCAGAATTCTAGCAGTGTGTGCCAGTCCCGGCCGTTGCGCGCCAGCCGTGAGGCTTCGATACAGAATACCGCTCCGACTTTGCCTTCGCATAGCGCGCCCAGCAACGCCTCGAAGCCCACACGATGAATCCCCGATGCACTCCGGCCCTGATCATCATCGATGACCGTGGCGGTCTGCCAGCCGAGTTGTGTCGCACGCTCTGTCAGAGCGTACTGAAGCTGCCTGCTTTCCAGATGGTTCTTCACCTGTCCAGGGGTCGACTGGCGAACATATACATAGGCCCTGACGCCTCAGATGCTCTGCGCTTGCTCATCGCCGGCCTCCTTCTCCATTGCCTCGATCACCGCGCGCATCAGCTGAGCCAGCTGAGTGATCACGCTCTGGTGCAAGGCCATGGGCAGTGGGCTGCTGAGCTGGGCGATCTGATCGAATAGATCCGGTTGCCACCTCTGCTGTTGTTTCATTGCGGTCCCCTCGGTGGATTGCCACGTTCGGGGAGGATAGGACCGCCTCACATATTCGATGGACTTCGAGCAGGGCGGCCACCGGAAGCCGTGGTGCCGACACAATCTCTACCTGCGCCGCCTCGGGCTCGGTCATCCAGCGCGGTACACATAGGCAGGGCTTGTCCGGGCGCCGGACAAGGTAGTAACTCTGGCCTCCGCACGTGCGGATTCCGTCTGCGCCTAGAGGATCGCCATGCAGCGGGTGAAACGGATAAAAAACGACGACGGTATGAGGGCTCTGGTTGGCCGCACGCTTTGGCCGGCCATCATGTCGACGGGCAGAATGTCGCTGTTTTGTACGATCTGACGAGCACGTACTTCGAGTGCGATGTACCGGAGGCAGACGGACTTCGGCGCTTCGGCTACAGCCGTGACAAGCGCTCGGACTGCGTGCAGGTGGTGATCGCGTTGATCGTGACGCCACAGGGCTTTCCGCTGGCCTATGAGGTGATGGCGGGCAACACGGCGGACTGCACGACGCTGGAGGGGTTTGTCGAGAAGATCCAGGCGCAGTATGGGCGAGCCGAGCGCGTCTGGGTGATGGACCGCGGTATTCCAACCGAGGCGGTGCTGGAGAAGTTACGTGCCGCTGATGTGTCGGTACGCTACCTTGTGGGCACGCCGAAGGGGCGACTTACGGCGCTGGAGCAGGCGTTCTTGGATCAACCCTGGGTGCAGGCGCGCGAGCGGGTACAGGTGAAGCTGCTCGAAGACAAGGGCGAGCTCTATGTGCTGGCGCACAGCGAGCAGCGAGTGGACAAGGAGCGCGCGATGCGCCGGCGGGCGCTACGAGGCCTGCTCAAGCGTCTGACCGAGCTCAGAGCACAGAAGCTCGCACGCGATGCGCTGCTCATGAAACTCGGCGCAGCGAAGAAGCAAGCCGGTCGTGCGTACGCGCTGGTGGATATCGAGCTACCGCCCAAAGGACAGCGCGCGCGAACCCAGAGCTTCAACTTCGCACTGAACCGAGCGAAACTGCGCACCGTGCGCCGGCGCGAGGGCCGTTACCTGCTGCGCACTAATCTCACCGAGCATGATCCGGCCACGCTGTGGTCGTTTTACATCCAGCTCACCGAGGTCGAGCAAGCCTTCAAGGAGCTGAAGACCGACCTGGCGATTCGCCCGATCTACCACCAGAAGGACAGCCGCATCGAGGCGCACATCTTCGTCGCCTTTCTCGCCTACTGCCTGCAGGTGACCCTCAAAGCGAGGCTCACGCCGCTGGCCGCTGGGCTTACGCCCCGAGCGGTGCTGGAGAAATTCGCCGCCATGCAGATGCTCGACGTGCACCTACCCACCACCGACGGGCGCGAACTGGTGCTCACGCGCCACACCGAGCCGGATGCAGAGCTGCGTCTCTTGCTCGCGCACATGAAGCTTCGTCTACCGCAACAACCACCGCCGAAGATTCGCGCCCCGCAGCCCGAGCTCGCCCTCGCAGGCCTGCCGGTGTAGTGCAGACCTACGATAGTCGCCTCGATGAAAATCACTTACTTACCCACCCGCTTACCCGCGAATAGCGGAAGACGGGCTAGCGGTCGACGAGGCCACGCCGGAGCGCGCTCTGTATTCTCAGCCAACGGCGCTTGCTTCATACTTCGCGGCTCTGGATCGCGGTCGCGGCTCGATTCGCGGTTCTTCGGGCCTGCGTCATCGTCCTAAACACCGATGCTGTTCAACTC
>JAIBJM010000111.1 GCA_020029535.1 Gammaproteobacteria bacterium
TATAAGGTCGCAATCTGTCCGCTACCTCCGATCAAGAACGTCGTTGCAGTCGGGGACGGGTCCATATAAGGGTATGCCCCAGCACGCGCCGCCATGAGCGATCACAGGGTCAGCTACTCCGCGACTGCGCGCGGGCGCCTCAGCCGAACAGCTTCAGATCGCGTGCCAGCCGCAGCAGGCTGCTGACGATGACAATGACCCCGACGCCGATGGTGAGACGCCGTTTGGGCAGCTGCGAAGTCAGCCGTGCCGCCAGCGGCGCCGCCACCAGCGAGCCGATCACCAGACCCACTGCGGCGCGCGACAGCTGATCGAAACCGATGTGATTGACCAGCACTGTGAACACCACCACCGCGACCAGGGTTTCGGCCACATTGCCGATGCCGACGGCGATGCGGGCGGGCAGGCCGAAGGCCACCAGGTTGCTGGTGGCCAGCGGGCCCCACACACCCGCCACCGATTCAAGAAAACCGGCGGCCAGCCCGACGCCTGCGGTACGCACTGCGTTGATCTGCAGCCGCTCGACATTCGATGCCTTCCAGATGATGTAGATGCCGACGAAGATCAGATAGCCGCTGACGATGGGGCCGACGTACGGGTTGTCGCCGCGTGTCAGCAGCCACGCGCCACACAATCCGCCGGTCACGCCGCCCAGCGCCAGCACCAGCAGTGGCCGCCACTGCACATTGTGATAGGCCAGATGCGAAACGCTGGAGGCGGTGCCGGTGAGGATCTTGGCGCCGTTGACAGTGGCGCTGACAATTTCGCGCGGCAGTCCGATCAGCGTCAGCACCGTGGAACTGATGACGCCGAAACCCATGCCCAGCGCGCCGTCGCACAATTGCGCAAAAAAGCCGATCGCCACGAACATCAGCGTGGACAGGTCCACCCAGGAACTCAGGAAATCCATATCAGTCGGCGGGGGCAGCAGGCATCGCCGGCATATTACCGGGATCTGACTGCCACTTTAGTTGTTACCAATTGTTTGCGATTGCTCTTGACTGGCGTTCGCCTGTACGGTGAATGAACCCCCCTTTACAATTCTTGGCCGAACTGGGCCTTTCCCCACGCCTGCGGCGGGACGCTTCGCGGGTCCAAATTTACGGACACAAAGGGTCGCGGGATATATGAAGGATACGTTGCGGAGTCTGGCCGGAAATCGCCTGGTCTGGGTCGTGGCAATTGTCGTGCTCGGAACAGGCGGCTGGTTCTTTTTCATCAGGAATGGCGGGACGGGGGATATTGCTTTTGATACCCAGCCGGTTTCCCGTGGTGATGTCGAGACTGCGGTCACTTCATCCGGTCCTGTCTCGGCGCTGGTCACCGTCACCGTCGGCTCCGAGGTGTCGGGCAGGCTGACCCAGGTGCTGGCGGACTTCAACGCCAAGGTCATCAAGAACCAGCTGCTGGCAGTGATCGATCCATCGACCTTCCAGAGCCGCGTGCGGTCGGCTGAAGCCGATCTGCTGGTGCAGCAGGCCACGGTCGGTTCGCGCGAGGTGGAAGTGAGCACGGCGCAGGTATTGCTGGATCAGGCCAAGCGCGATAACGACCGCGCCAATTCCCTGGTGGCTCGCGGCCTGGTATCGCAGAACGATGCCGAGAAGGCCGTCAACACACTGGAGCAATCCACCAACAGCGTGAAGATTGCGCAGGCCAATCTCAACAACGCGCGCGCGCAGCTGGTCAAGGCTCGCGCGTCGCTGGACCAGACCCGTATCGATCTGAACCGTACGCAGATCCGCTCGCCGGTGGACGGTGTGGTGATCCTGCGCAAGGTTGACGTGGGTCAGACCGTGGCAGCCACGATGCAGGCGCCGGAGCTGTTCCAGATTGCCCGTGACCTGTCGCTGATCCAGATCGAGACCAAGGTCGACGAAGCCGACATCGGCTCGATCAAGGAAAATGCCCGTGCCACTTTCACGGTCGACGCCTATCCGAACCAGGTGTTCGAAGGCCGCGTGGCGCAGGTGCGCATCAACGGCACCGCAGTACAGAACGTCGTGACCTACAGCGTGATGGTGCAGGCCGACAACCCCGATCACAGGTTGTTGCCCGGCATGACTGCCAACGTCCGGGTCATCACCGATGAACGTCGCAATGTGCTGCGGGTTGCCAGCGCCGCGCTGCGTTTCCGTCCGCCGGGCGTGACCGGCGGGCTGGCCGATGTGGCCGGCGGCAATCGTCAGGGTGGTCCTGGCGGCTTCGGCGGTCCCCCTCCCGGCGGCGGCGGTCAACGTTTTGGTGGCGGACCGCCGGGTGGCCCCCCGGGTGGTCCTCCTGGCGGTCTGCCGGGCGATACACAGCAGCGTCCGCGTCGCGGTGCCATCGTCGAGATGACACCTGAAGTGATGGATCAGCTGGGACTGGATGCGAAGCAGAAGGAAGCGGTGGCGGCTGCCGTCCAGAGTCTGCGTGAACGTGCCCAGGCGCAGGCGGCTGCGCCCAGCAGCAATCCGCTGGGTGGCGGTGGATTCATGCGATTCCCGGGCGGTGGCAACAATCCGCAGATGATGCAACAACGCATCATGAATACCCTGGCCGGCATCCTGACGCCGGAACAGATGCAGAAGTACAACGCCATGAGCGAGGGGCGCGCCGTGCGTCCAGCCACCATCTATGTGCTGAACGCCAAGGGTCAGCCGGAAGCCAGGACCATTCGCGTCGGGCTGGCCGACGACATCACCACCGAAGTGGTGAGCGGTCTGAATGACGGCGACATGGTCATCGTGCGCTCGCGGACGGCGCAGCGCTGATGGCGGCCGGTGCCACAGCGTCCGGCGCCGCGCTGATTTCCGCGCGCAATCTCGTCAAGACCTATGTGCTCGGCGAGCAGGAAGTGCACGCGCTGCGCGATGTATCGTTTGACGTCATGCCGGGCGAGTTCGTCGCCATCATGGGGCCGTCGGGCTCGGGCAAGTCGACGCTGATGAACATGATCGGCGCGCTGGACCAGCCCACCTCGGGCAGCATGCTGATCAACGGCGCGGAAATCTCGAAGATGAACCAGGCGCAGCTGGCTGACCTGCGCAACCGCACCATCGGTTTCGTGTTCCAGCAGTTCAACCTGCTGCGCCGGACCACCTCGATCGACAACGTCAAGCTGCCACTGCTGTATTCGCGCAATCGCCCGGCGGACATGACAGCGGCGGCCCGCGACAAGCTGGTGCTGGTCGGGCTGGGCGATCGTTTGCACAATCAGCCTTCGCAGCTCTCGGGTGGGCAGCAGCAGCGCGTGGCCATTGCCCGCGCTCTGGTGAACACACCGCGACTGATCCTGGCCGACGAGCCCAC
>JAIBJM010000112.1 GCA_020029535.1 Gammaproteobacteria bacterium
ACTATCAGCACCTGCAAGCTGCGCCCGAGATGAAGGCATCGCCGACGGCACGTCCGCGCAGCCTGATCACCGGCAAGCAAATGGACAAGATCGTCTGGGGACCGAACTGGGAAGAGATTCTCGGCGGTGAATTCTCCAAGCGCAGCAAGGACAAGAACTTCGAAGCGGGTTTTGAGCAGGCGCAGAAGGACATCTGCGGTCAGTTCGAGAACACCTTCATGATGTACCTGCCGCGGCTGTGCGAACACTGCCTGAACCCGGCGTGCGTGGCGAGTTGCCCATCTGGCTCGATCTACAAGCGCGAGGAAGACGGCATCGTCCTGATCGACCAGGACAAGTGCCGTGGCTGGCGCATGTGCGTCAGCGGCTGCCCGTACAAGAAGATCTACTACAACTGGAAGAGCGGCAAGGCCGAGAAGTGCATCTTCTGCTACCCGCGCATCGAAGCCGGCCAGCCGACCGTGTGCTCCGAGACCTGCGTCGGCCGCATCCGCTACCTGGGCGTGCTGCTCTACGACGCCGACCGCATCGAAGAGGCGGCGAGCGTCGAACACGACCGCGATTTGTACCAGGCGCAGCTCAAGATATTTCTCGACCCGAATGACCCGGAGGTCATTGCCCAGGCAGTCATCGACGGTATCCCCGACCAGTGGATGGAGGCAGCACGCAACAGTCCGGTCTACAAGATGGCCATGCAATGGAAGGTGGCGCTGCCTCTGCACCCCGAGTACCGCACGCTGCCGATGGTATGGTATGTGCCGCCGCTATCACCCATCAGTGCGGCGGCCAACGCCGGTCACGTGGGTAGCAACGGCGAAATCCCCGATGTGAGCCAGCTGCGAATCCCGGTCAAGTACCTGGCCAATCTGCTGACCGCCGGTGACACCATTCCAGTCGTACGCGCACTGGAGCGCATGTTGGCGATGCGGGCCTATCAGCGCGAAAAGCACGTCGACGGACGCGTCAATCGGGCCGTGTTGGACCAGGTCGGGATTACCCAGTCCGAGGTCGAGGAGATGTACCACGTGATGGCGATCGCCAACTACGAGGACCGCTTCGTGATCCCCACTACCCACCGCGAATATGCGGAGAACACCTTCAATGTTCGCGGGGGGTGCGGCTTCAGCTTCGGCAACGGCTGCTCGGAAGGCACTGGCGAGACCAGCCTGTTCGGCAGCGAGAAGAAACGCACTATTCCCATCAAGGCGGAGGTCTGACCATGTTCGCACTGAACACACCGCGGCCGATGGCGAAGACCTTGCGCGTGCTGGCGGCCTTGCTCGACTATCCCGACGCGAGGATGTGCGGCCACCTGCCTGAAATGCGCGGCCTGTTGCATGACGAGTGTGCCCTGTCGCCCCCGCGCCGGGCGGAACTCGACGCGCTGATCGACACCTTGCGCCGCGCCGATCCGCTGCAGGCCGAGTCCGACTACGTCGAGTTGTTCGACCACGGCCGCGCCACTTCGCTGCATCTGTTCGAGCATGTGCACGGCGACTCGCGCGAGCGCGGTCCGGCGATGATCGACTTGGGGCAGACCTACGAAAAGGCCGGCCTGATCCTCGCCGAGGGCGAACTGCCCGACTACCTGCCGGCCGTGCTGGAATTCGCCTCGACCCAGCCGCCGCGCGAGGCCCGCGCCTTCCTTGGCGAGCTGGCGCACATTCTCAATGCAATCTTCGGCGCGCTGCAGCAGCGCGGCAGCGCCTATGCCAGCGTGTTGGGCGCGCTGCTTGAGCTGGCCGGGGAAACGGCGCGGCCGGTCAAGCTGGCCGCCGAAGAACCGCTGGACAAGAGCTGGGCGGAGCCCGTGGTGTTCGACGGCTGTTCGTCGAAAGGCCAGGGCAAGCCCGGCGAGGCGCAACCGATACACGTCTTCCGGTCCGCCAAGAAGGTCGGCGCAAACGCCAACGCCAACCCACCATCAGGAGTGGCCGTATGAACCCCGTTCTGTCGTACCTGCACAGCTTTTTCTTCAACATCTACCCGTACATTTGCCTGGCGGTATTCCTGATGGGCAGTCTGGCGCGCTTCGACCGCGACCAGTACACGTGGAAGAGTGACTCTTCACAATTGCTGCGAACCGGCACGCTACGTTGGGGCAGCAACCTGTTCCACATCGGCATCCTGTTCCTGTTCTTCGGGCACTTCGTGGGCCTGCTGACCCCGCACTGGCTGTACGAACCGTTCATCAGCGCGCCCGACAAGCAGCGAATGGCGATCTACTCTGGCGGTGCAGCCGGAGTGGCCTGTTTCATCGGCCTCTCCCTGCTGCTGCAGCGGCGCCTGTTCGATCCGCGCATTCGCCTGACCAGCCACCGCACCGACATCGCGATCCTGCTGGTCCTTTGGGTGCAGTTGGTTATCGGCCTGATCACGTTGCCGTTTTCGTTCGGCCATTCGGATGCCAGCGCAATGCTGATCCTGGCTGAATGGGCGCAGCGCATCGTTACCTTCCGCCCCAATGCCGACGGTCTGCTGCTGCTCGATTGGCCGTACCTGATCCACCTGATTCTGGGCATGACTATCTTCCTGCTCTTCCCATTCAGCAGGCTGGTGCATGTCTGGAGCGGATTCGCGACACTCGGCTTCCTTTTCCGTCCGCATCAGTTGGTGCGCAGCCGGCGGCTCAACGTGCCAGTTGGACACAATCTCCCGCGCCAACCCGGCACCGGGGTCTGACGAAGCGCTGCGATGTCGACCATCAGAGAAACCGCCGCCGTGGTAGCGCGCATCAACGGCGTGCCCTTGCATGCGCCGGATGTGACACTGGCGCAGGGCGATCTGCGCCAGCGAGCCTGCACGGAACTGCTGCGCCAGGCCGCTCAACGCGACGGGCTGCTGGCCACGGACGATGCGCCATCAAGCGACGGCGTGATCAGCGAAGCGGCCGCCGCAGCGATCGAAGCGCTGCTCGAGCGGACACTGAATGTGCCCGAGCCGTCGGAAGAAACATGCCGACGTCATTACGCAGCCAACGAGGCCGCCTACCGGAGCGGCGAGCGCGTGCTGGCGCGGCACATCCTGTTCGCTGTCACGCCGGGTGTGGATGTGGTGGCACTGCGCGAACGCGCCGAAACGTGCCTGCTCGACGTTCGCTGCCACGATGGCAAGGCCGGCGATGACTTCGCCAGCGCTGCCCGCGCCTTGTCCAACTGCCCGACCGGTGCCCAGGGCGGCGATCTGGGCTGGCTTTGCGCGGCCGACTGCGCTCCCGAATTCGCACGCGAGTTGTTCGGCCATGCCGAGGTGGGCGTCTTGCCACGACTCGTGCATAGCCGCTT
>JAIBJM010000018.1 GCA_020029535.1 Gammaproteobacteria bacterium
TCCAGGCTGTTGTTGGCATGCGCGCCGCCATTGATGATGTTCATCATCGGCACCGGCATTGCCGGCGGTGTCTTGCCGCCCAGATATCGATACAGCGGCTGGCCGGCATCGCGGGCCGCGGCATGCGCATTGGCCAGCGAGATGGCCAGCAGCGCATTGGCGCCCAGCCGGGCCTTGGTCTCGGTGCCATCCAGTTCGATCATGCGCGCATCCAGCCCCGCCTGATCGGCGGCATCGTGGCCCAGCAGCGCGTCGCGCAACACGGTGTTGACGTGCTCCACCGCCTTCAGCACGCCCTTGCCCAGATAGCGCTTCCGGTCGCCGTCACGCAGCTCCACCGCTTCACGCGTACCGGTGGAAGCACCCGAGGGCACCGCGGCACGGCCGACGGCGCCCGACTTCAGCGTGACCTCGGCTTCAACGGTGGGATTGCCGCGCGAATCGATGATTTCACGGCCGTGGATGTCGGCAATCAGGGTCATAACAGGCTTTCCTCGAACGGTCGGGATTTGGCAACGCGATCCAGCTCCTGCAGCGTTGCAAGAAGCGAACCCATCCGCGGCAGCGGCCAGGCATTCGGTCCATCGGACAATGCGGTCTCGGGCCGCGGATGCGTTTCCATGAAGACGCCGGCCACGCCGGCGGCTACTGCGGCACGCGCCAGCACCGGCACGAACTCGCGCTGGCCACCAGAGCTGGAACCTTGTGCGCCCGGCAGTTGCACCGAATGCGTGGCGTCGAACACCACCGGACAGCCGGTAGCGCGCATGATGGCCAGTGAGCGCATGTCGGAGACCAGATTGTTGTAGCCGAAACTGAAGCCGCGCTCGCAGACCATGATGCCGGGGTTGCCGGTGGAGCGGGCCTTGTCCACCACCTGCTGCATTTCCCACGGCGACAGGAACTGACCCTTCTTGATGTTCACCGGCTTGCCGGCGCGGCATACGCTCAGGATGAAATTGGTCTGCCGGCACAGGAAGGCCGGCGTCTGCAACACATCGACGACGGCAGCCACCTCGTCAAAGGGCGTGTCCTCGTGCACATCGGTGAGCACCGGCACGCCGAACTTCTGCCGCACGCCCTCCAGTATCTTCAGGCCGGATTCCAGACCCGGACCGCGGAAGCTCTTTGCCGAAGAGCGATTGGCCTTGTCGAAGGAGGCCTTGAAGATGAAGGGCATGCCGAGCCCGGCGGTGAGGTCGGCCAGCTGCCCGGCCACCTCTTCCACCAGTGCCTGCGATTCGATGACGCAGGGACCGGCGATCAGGAACAGCGGCTGTGCCGGCCCGACCTCCCAGCCCGCGAGCTTCATGCGCCCGCTGCAGCCGGCAGCTGCGCCGCCCGGCAGGCGCGCGCCGCGCGCACAAAGCCGGTGAACAGGGGATGCCCGTCACGCGGTGTGGAAGTGAATTCCGGATGGAACTGCGTGGCGAGGAACCAGGGATGCGAGGGCAGCTCGACGATCTCGACCAGCCCGTCGGCCGACAGTCCCGAAAACATCAGCCCCGCCTTGCGGTACGAGTCCATGTAGCGGTTGTTGAATTCAAAACGGTGCCGGTGCCGCTCGGCGATGAGGTCGCGACCGTACAACTCGCGGGCGCGCGAGCCGGCCTGCAGCTGCACCTCTTGCGCGCCGAGGCGCATGGTGCCGCCCAGATGGGAGCCTTCGCTGCGAGTCTGCACGCCCTGCGCCTGATCCTGCCATTCGGTGATCAGCGCGATCACCGGATGTGGCGTGCTGCGATTGAATTCGGTGCTGTGCGCGTCCGCCAGACCCAGCACATTGCGCCCATACTCGATGATGGCCAGCTGCATGCCGAGGCAGATGCCGAGATAAGGCACACGATGTTCGCGCGCCCAGCGCACCGCCTGGATCTTGCCTTCGATGCCGCGCTCGCCGAAACCGCCGGGCACCAGGATGGCATCCATGCCGGCCAGACAGGCAGTGCCATCGCGCTCGATATCGGTGGATTCCAGGTAGTGCACATTGATGCGCGTGCGGCTCTTCAGGCCGGCATGCATCAGCGCCTCGTTCAGCGAGATGTACGAATCGCGGATCTGCACGTACTTGCCGACCATGGCGATGTCGACCTGGCCGTCCGGATTCTGCCTGGAGCTGACCACCTGCTTCCATTCGCCGAGATTGGCTGGCGGTGCCTCGATACGCAGCTTGTCGACGATGATTTCGTCCAGCGCCTGCTCGTGCAGCAGCTGCGGGATCTTGTAGATGTCGTCGGCGTCGACGGCCGAGATCACTGCGCGCTCTTCGACATTGGTGAACAGCGCGATCTTGCGACGCTGTTCTTCGGGCAGCATGCCGTGGCCACGGCACAGCAGCACGTCGGGCTGGATGCCGATGGAGCGCAGCTCCTTGACCGAATGCTGGGTGGGCTTGGTCTTGATTTCGTTGGAACCGCCGACCACCGGCACCAGCGTCAGGTGCATGAATACGGTCTGGTTGCGGCCCAGCTCGACGCCCATCTGGCGGATGGCCTCGAGGAAAGGGAGCGACTCGATGTCGCCGACCGTGCCGCCGATCTCCACCATGCAGACGTCGGCATCGCCGGCGCCCAGCTTGATGCTGCGTTTGATCTCGTCGGTGATGTGCGGAATTACCTGCACCGTCGCGCCCAGATAATCGCCGCGCCGTTCCTTGGCGATGACGCGCTCGTAGATGCGACCGGTGGTGAAATTGCTGTGGCGGCCCGTGGTCGTGCGCACGAAGCGCTCGTAGTGGCCCAGATCCAGATCGGTCTCGGTGCCGTCAGCCGTGACGAACACCTCGCCGTGCTGGAACGGACTCATGGTGCCCGGATCGACGTTGATGTACGGATCGAGCTTGACCATGGAGACGCGCAGTCCGCGCGACTCGAGCAGCGCGCCCAGCGAGGCCGCGGCAATGCCCTTCCCCAATGAAGAAACCACGCCGCCAGTAACAAAGACGTATCGGGTCATTTATAGCCTGAGGATTTCCGCCGTGTGGACTGCAACGCTGACGACGGGAGCGCAGACTAGCAAATCGGCTCAGGCGCCTCAATCGGTAAACGGCTGCCACAGCAGGCGAGCGCGCCGCTTGCATTCCCTGCCTGCGATGTGCTGTGGATCCAGCCACAGATCGGCCACCGCGATCAATTGCTGACCGTCATACAGCAGCGGCAGGCGCGCGCGCTGCCAGGGCGGCACGCCAGCCCGCTGCAACACATCCTTCAGGGATTGGCGGCCCGCCGCAGTGCGCAGCAATTCACCGCCATCGCGAAAGCGCACCTGCAAGCGCGCCGGCCAGCGCGTCAGGCACACATTGCCATGCGGATCGGGCGTCAGACTCAACCTGCCGAGCTGTGGCAGCACCATGGGACGGCGTGTCAGCCATTCCGCCGCCGGCGGCAACGGCGGCAGGGGCGCCATGGCATGCAGCAATGAACCGTGACGTCGCAGTTCCGCACCCGGCCATTTCACCAGTGGCATGGCGTCAGTGCGCGCCGCCAGCATGGCCGTGGCAATTTCCCGCAACCGCGATTGATCGGCGGCCGGCAGCCCGCGCAGGCGCAACCAGCGGCGCAGCACCTGACGGCGCATGGGGAGTGAGCATCGGCGCAGCACCGGCACGCGCAGCGCATCGCCATCAGCGGCCAGTGCCAGCTGCGCGTCGGCCTGCTGGTCCAGCAGCGCCCGCGCTTCGGCCAGATGCGCCGCAGAGCGGCGCACCGTCTGCGCCGCAGCCGGCCAGCGCGCCAGCAGCGCCGGCGTGATCCGCCGCCGCAGATAATTGCGATCGAAGCGCTCGTCGGCGTTGCTGGGATCTTCGCTCCAGTCCAGGCCGCGCCGCCGCAGCCATGCCACCAGTTGCGCATGCGATACCGGCAGCAGCGGCCGCAGCAGCGTTCCAGCGCCCAGTGGCAGACGCTCGGCCATGGCCGCCAGCCCGGCCAGACCGGCGCCGCGCATCAGCTGCAGCAGCACGGTCTCCAGCTGATCGTCCAGATGATGTGCCGTCAGCAGCCACTCGCCAGATCGCAGCTGTGCGGCCAGCGCTGCATAACGCGCCGTCCGTGCCGCGGCTTCCAGCGAGCCGCCGCGGCGCACCGTGACGCGCAGCACGCGCACCGTCACGCCCAGCTGCCGGCCGGTGCGCCGGGCCTGTCGGGCCCAATCGGCGGACTGCGGCTGCAGACCATGATCGACATGCAGCGCACGCAGGGTGAACGATTCACGGCGCCGCAGCTGCGCCAGCGCGGCCAGCAGCGCCGTGGAATCGGCGCCACCGGAAAAGGCTACGCACAGGCGTGTTCCGTGCAGCGGGCCGATCAGCGCGTGCAGACGCGCTGCCAGCCAGCGCGCGGCGAAGCGTCGCGGAACAAAATCGGATTCAGGCCGCGCCGCTGCCACGCGGCGCGCGGTCACTTCCTGTTCTCGGAGAAAACGCCGAAACCGGCGATGCGCTGCAGACGTTGCGCCAGCAAGGTTTCCAGCGGCAGGCTCTCCAGCTGCTGCAGGTAGCGCAGCAACGCTTCACGCAGCGTCTCGGCCATGGCCTGCGGACCGCGATGCGCGCCGCCCAGCGGTTCGCGCAGCACTTCATCCACCAGGCCCAGCGAGCTGAGCCGCTCAGCGGTCAGATTGAGCGCATCGGCGGCGACTTCCTTCTTGTCGGCGCTCTTCCACAGGATGGATGCACAGCCCTCGGGGGAGATCACCGAATAGGTGGCGTACTGCAGCATCAGCAGCCGGTCGCCGACGCCGATGGCCAGCGCACCGCCGGAACCGCCCTCGCCGATCACTATGCTGACGATGGGCACGCGGAGCCGGGCCATCACGAACAGGTTGCGTGCAATGGCCTCGCTCTGGTTGCGCTCTTCCGAGCCGATGCCCGGATGCGCGCCCACGGTGTCGATCAGCGTGATCAGCGGCAGCGAAAATTTTTCCGCCATCTGCATCAGCCGCAGCGCCTTGCGATAGCCCTCGGGTTTGGGCATGCCGTTGTTGCGCCGGACACGTTCCTTGGTATCGCGGCCCTTCTGATGACCGATCACCATCACCGCCCGGCCATCCAGCCGCGCCGGACCACCGATGATGGCCAGGTCGTCGGCGTACATGCGATCGCCATGCAGTTCCTGGAAATCGGTGCACAACGCACCGATGTAATCGAGCGCATAGGGTCGCTGCGGATGGCGCGCCAGCTGCGTGATCTGCCACGGCGTCAGATTGGCGAAGATCGAGCGCGTCAGCTGCTGGCTCTTGGCGCGCAGCCGGCCCATCTCTTCTTCGATGTTGACCTGGCCATCGCTGGTCAGGTGGCCGAGTTCCTCGAGTTTGGCCTCAAGCTCGGCGATCGGTTGTTCGAATTCCAGGAAATTGACTGCCATGGCGGGGCGTCACTTTACACAACTGTCGCCGATGATGCTGAACCCGGCTCGGGCGGCGGTGAATAGCTGAGTCGTACGTGGCCGACGCCACACAGCATCTCCAGCCCTTCCAGCAGCTGCGGCGTCGGTCGCACATGCCACTCGGGCCCGAGCACCAGTATGCCTTCGGCGTCGCCGGTCGCGCAGCGCAAGGCGACCACACACTGGCCACCGCGCCACGGGTTCAGCAAGGCGGCCAGCCGCGCCTGACGCACCTCGTCGTGGACATCCGGCCACTCCAGCACCAGCGTGCGCGCCTGACGCTCGCGCAGCGCATCCAGCGACTGCATCTGTTTGGCGGCGATGCGCCACGCATCACTGAACTCGTCGAAACGCAGCGTGCCTTCGACCAGCACGATGGCGTCCTTGATCACCAGTTCGCGCATTCGCTGGAAGGCTTCGTCGCTGAGCGTCACTTCGATACGGCCACTGCGATCGTCGAGAATGAAACTGACGCGCATGCCGCGCTTGCGGATCTCGTCGATGAGCCCGGCTACGGTGACAGTGCGCCTTTCCGACCAGCGCACCGGTTCGCCACTGGCTGGCCGCGGTTCGGCGGCGTAATCGCCGATGCGACCGGTGGTCAGGTATTTCAGGTCGCGCAGATAGCGCGCGATCGGATGGCCGGTCAGATACAGGCCCAGCGTCTCGCGCTCGCCGGTCAACCGCTGCGCCTCGCTCCATTCGGGCGTCGGACCGGCGCGCGGCGCTGCGGTGGCAGCGGCGGCGCCCAGTCCGAACAGGTCGTCCTGTCCCGCCGCACTGGTGCGTGCGCGCTGCTCGCCCGACTGCATGGCGATGCCCAGCGAATCCATCATCAGCGCACGGCTGTTGCCCAATGCATCCAGGCTGCCGGACCGGATCAGCGCCTCCAGCACGCGCTTGTTGACGCGCTGCAGGTCGATGCGATGGCAGAGATCGGCCAGATCGCGGAACGCACCGTGCTCGCTGCGTTCGGCGACAATGGATTCCACCGCCGCCTGGCCCACGCCTTTGACGGCGCCCAGCCCGTAGCGGATGGTGCCCGGGTCCGCCACCGTAAAGGCATGCACCGAGGCATTGACGTCGGGCGGCAGCACGGTGAGCTTCATGCTGGCGCATTCGTCGATCAGCGTGACCACCTTGTCGGTGCGGTCCATGTCGGCCGACAGTACCGCGGCCATGAAGGCCGCCGGGTAGTGCGCCTTCAGCCACGCGGTCTGATAGGACAGCATGGCATAGGCCGCCGAGTGCGACTTGTTGAAACCGTAGCCGGCGAATTTCTCCATCAGGTCGAAGATGTGCGCGGCCTGCCGCTCCGGCACGCCGCGCGCTTTTGCGCCATCGACGAAGATGCTGCGCTGCTGGGCCATCTCCTCGGCTTTCTTCTTGCCCATGGCCCGCCGCAGCAGATCGGCGCCGCCCAGCGTGTAGCCGGCCAGCACCTGCGCGATCTGCATCACCTGTTCCTGATACAGGATCACGCCGTAGGTGGGCGCCAGCACCGGCTGCAGATCGGGATGCAGATAGTCGATGTTGGCCGAACTGCCGCTGTGCTTGCGCGCGATGAAGTCATCCACCATGCCCGACTGCAGCGGCCCCGGCCGGAACAGCGCCACCAGCGCGATGATGTCCTCGAAGCAGTCAGGCTGCAGGCGACGGATCAGATCCTTCATGCCGCGCGATTCCAGCTGGAACACTGCGGTAGTCCTGCAAGCCTTCAGCAGCGTGTAGGTGGTGGCGTCGCCCGTGGGCAGCGCATTCAGCTCCAGTGGCGCCTCGCCCTGCTGCGCGCGCTGCGCGTTGATGGTGCGCACCGCCCAGTCGATGATGGTCAGCGTGCGCAGCCCGAGGAAGTCGAACTTCACCAGGCCCGCGGCTTCGACATCATCCTTGTCGAACTGCGTCACCACATTGGCGCCGCCCTCTTCCGAGTACAGCGGCGCAAAGTCGGTCAGCACCGAGGGCGCGATCACCACACCACCGGCGTGCTTGCCGGCATTGCGCGTCAGGCCTTCCAGCGAGCGCGCCATGTCGATCAGCGCCTTGACGTCCTCCTCGTTCCTGTAGAGGCGCTGCAGTTCGGGTTCCTTCTCAAGCGCCTTGTCCAGCGTCATCTCGAGTTCGAACGGAATCAGCTTGGCAATGCGGTCCACCATGCCGTAGGCATGACCCTGCACGCGGCCTACATCGCGCACCACGGCCTTGGCCGCCATGGTGCCGTAGGTGATGATCTGCGAGACGCGGTCGTGGCCGTACTTGTCGGCCACATAGTCGATGACGCGGTCGCGCCCTTCCATGCAGAAGTCCACGTCGAAGTCCGGCATGGACACGCGCTCGGGATTCAGGAAGCGCTCGAACAGCAGGTCATAGCGCAGCGGATCGATGTCGGTGATGCCCAGCACATAGGCCACCAACGAACCGGCGCCGGAGCCGCGGCCCGGTCCCACCGGCACCTGGTTGCTGCGCGCCCAACGGATGAAATCGGCCACGATCAGGAAGTAGCCGGCGAAACCCATCTGGCAAATCACATCCAGCTCGGAGGCCAGCCGTGCCTGGTAGCGTCCGCTCTGCGCGGCCACCGCGGCGTCCGCCGCCAGCCGGTCCGCCAGACCACGCGCCGACTCCAGACGCAGGAAGTCGGTGGGCGTGGTGCCGGCCGGCACCGGATAGTCCGGCAGACGCGCCTGACCCAGCGACAGCAGCAACGCACAGCGGCGTGCGATCTCGACGCTGTTCTCCAGCGCCTCGGGCAGGTCGGCGAACAGCTCGCGCATCTCATCGGGCGTGCGCAGATACTGCTGTGGCGTATAGCGGCGCGGGCGCGCTGCATCGGCCAGCAGCTGGCCATCGTGGATGCACACCCGCGTTTCGTGCGCCTCGAAATCCTCGGGCCGCAGGAAACGCACATCGTTGGTGGCCACCAGCGGCAGATGATGCCGCTCGGCCAACGCCACCGCGGCGGCGATGTAGGCCTGCTCGCCGGCATGTCCGAGCCGCTGCAGCTCGATGTAAAAGCGATCACCGAACAGTTCCAGCCAGCGCTCCAGCGCACGCCCGGCCTGTGCCTCGCGTCCGTTGGCCAGCGCCCGGCCGATGTCGCCATCCAGCGCGCAGGACAGCGCGATCAAGCCGCCAGTGGATTCTGCGCTCAGCCAGCTGCGTTCAATCAGCGGCGTGCCGCGGGTCTGCCCTTCCAGCCAGCCGCGGCTGATCAGGCGGGTCAAGTTGCGATAGCCGTGCAGGTTCTGGCACAGCAGCGCGATGCGCGAAGGGCCCTGCTGATCGTCGCCCTCGCGCAGCAGCAGGTCCGCGCCGATGACGGGCTGCACACCGCGCTCCAGCGCGGCGCGATAGAACTTCAGCATGGCGAACAGATTGCTCTGATCGGTCAGCGCCACGGCCGGCATGCCGGCCTCGCGCACTGCATCCATCAATTCGGGCACGCGCACCACGCTGTCGCGCAGCGAATACTCGGTGTGCAGACGCAGATGGACGAAACCGGAGCTCATAGGGGCAGCAGCAATTTTACCGGAGCGAAGCTGCGCCGATGGATCGGCGATGGACCCAGGCGTTGCAGTGCGGCCAGATGACCCGGGG
This sequence comes from Gammaproteobacteria bacterium, assembly GCA_020029535.1. Classification (GTDB taxonomy): domain Bacteria; phylum Pseudomonadota; class Gammaproteobacteria; order Steroidobacterales; family Steroidobacteraceae; genus FEN-1191. Next base: position 8,982 of record JAIBJM010000018.1, read on the forward strand.
TCGGATAGCCGAAGTGCTGCTGCAATCCGTAGCCGGGGTAGCAACCGTCGAAATCGCACATCAGCCGGTCGCGATGGGTCTTGGCCAGTATCGACGCGGCGCTGATGGCGGGCTCCAGGTCATCGCCCCCCACCAGTGTCTCGACCATACATTCTGCAAATACATCAGCAAGCTGCGGCGCTTTGTTGCCATCGATCATGATGCGCCGCGGACGCAGTTGCAGCATCAGCAGCGCCCGGCGCATGGCCAGCAGCGTGGCCTGCAGGATATTGAGGCGGTCGATCTCCTCGACGTCGGCTTCGGCCACCGCCCAGGCCAGCGCGTCGCGACGGATCAGCACTTCAAGCTCGAAGCGGACCTCGGGCCGCAACCGCTTGCTGTCGCGCAGTCCCGCGATCGGACGCGCCGGATCGAGGATGACCGCGGCGGCGACCACCGGCCCGGCCAGTGGACCACGCCCCGCTTCATCAACGCCCGCCATGGGATGCATCAGTCCAACCTCGCCTCGACATCCACCAGCCGGAGAATGGCATCGGCGGCCCGCGCGGCGCCATCGCAACGCAGCTGCTGATGGATGGCAGCGAACCGCTGCCGCAACGCGCTGGTGCGTGCCTCGTCATCGAGCAACCCGCCAAGCGCCCCGGCCAGCGCGGCACCCGTCACCTGCTGCTGGAAGAATTCGGGCACCAGCGGCTCATCCGCCAGCAGATTGGGCAGCGAAAAATATTTGAGATCGGCCGACCGCAGCTGTCGCAGCAGAACTGACGTCAACGTGCCGAAGCGATAGGCGGCCACCAGCGGGCAACCGCACAGCAATGCCTCCAGCGTCGCAGTGCCCGAGGCCACCAGCGCCACATCGGCGGCCTGCAGCGCCAGCCGCGCCTGCCCGTCCAGCAGGCGCAGACCCGCAGTGCGCGCGCCCTGTCGCTCGAATTCGGCGCGCACACCGGGCGAAGCCATGGGCGCCAGCACCTGCAGCCCGGGATGGCTTGCGGCCAGCGCGCGCGCGGCGGCGATGAAAGCCGGACCCAGGCGCTGTACCTCGCCGCGCCGGCTGCCCGGCAACACGGCCAGCACGCGCGCGTCGGCGGCCAGACCCAGCGTCGCGCGCGCCATCGCCCGCTGCGGCTGCAACGGAATCTGGTCGGCCAGCGGATGCCCGACGAACTCGGCCGGCAACGCATGCTCGGCGTAGAACGCCGGCTCGAAGGGCAGCAGGCACAGCACCCGATCGCAGCTGTCGGCCATGTGCCGCACCCGCTGCTGCCGCCAGGCCCAGACCTGCGGGCTGACGTATTGCACCGTGCGGATGCCGCGCTGCTTCAGCCGCTGCGCCAGACCGAGATTGAACGAGGGTGCATCGATGCCAACGAATACATCGGGTTGCCAGGCCGCCAGCTCGCGCACCAGGCGCCGCCGCAACCACCACAGCCGCGGCAGGTGCTCCAGCACCTCGACCAGCCCCATGACGGCCAGCTCTTCCGCGGTGGCCAGTGGCTGGCAACCCGCGCTGCGCATTTTCGGCCCGGCCACGCCACGGAATTCGATGTCGGGACGCCGGACGCGCAGTGCCTCGATCAGCGCCACGCCCAACTGATCGCCGGAGGCCTCGCCGGCAACCACCGCCACCCGTAAGCTGGCCAACGCTGCCCTCAGCGGATCAGGCTGCGCGTGGAAGTCACGATGAAATCGACGAAGGCCCTGAGCTCGGGCTGTGCTTCAGCACGTTTCTGCAGCTCGCGCGTGGCGTCGGCCAGCAACAGATCGCTGCGATACAGCACCCGATAGGCTTCGCGGATATTGCGGATCTGCGCAGCGTCGAAGCCGCGCCGTTCGAGCCCCTTGCTGTTGATCGAGTGCGGCACCGCCGGCTGGCCCACCGCCATCACATAGGGCGGCACGTCGCGCGTCACGGCGCAGTTGTTGGCGATGAAGGCATGCGCGCCGACCTGGGTGAACTGATGCACCGCTGACAGGCCGCCCATGATGACCCAGTCGCCGAGCTTCACATGGCCGCCCAGCGTGGCGGCATTGGCCATGACGATGCGGTTGCCGAGCTGGCAGTCATGCGCCACATGCGTATAGGCCATGAACAGGTTGTCGCTGCCGATGCGCGTCACGCCCTCATCATGCGTGGTGCCGCGATTGACGGTGCAGCACTCGCGGAACACATTGCGGTCGCCCACCTCGAGCCGTGTCGGTTCGCCCCGGTACTTGAGATCCTGCGGCGCATCGCCCAGCGAAGCGAACTGGAACACCACATTGTCGGCGCCCAGGCGGGTATGCCCCTGGATCACCGCATGCGGACCAATGCGGGTGCGCGGCCCGATCTCGACCTCGTCGCCAATCACCGTGAACGGACCGACGCTGACATCCTCGGCCAGTCTGGCGCGCGGCGACACGACAGCGCGCGGATCGATCACGGTGTCTTGCCTGCGGGCGTGGCGCCTTCGAGGTCGGGCGCCAGCATCATGTCGGCGGAGGCAGCTTCGGTGCCGTCCACGCTGGCGACGGTCGACAGTTTCCAGATGCCTTTCAGATTACGCTCCAGCGTGGCCTGCAGGATCAGCTGGTCACCGGGTTCCACCGGGCGGCGGAAGCGCGCGCGATCCATGCCCACCAGATAGAAGCGCGAGTTCTCGCCCGGCACCACATCGGCGGTGATGAAGGCCAGCAGGCCCGCGGTCTGCGCCAGCGCTTCCATGATCATCACGCCCGGCATCAGCGGGCGGCCGGGGAAATGCCCCGGAAAGAACGGCTCGTTGTAGGTGACGTTCTTCATGGCCCGGATGCTCTTGCCGGGCACGCACTCGAGCACACGGTCCACCAGCAGGAAGGGATAGCGGTGCGGCAGGCGTTTCAGAATGGCATCGATAGTGATGGGCATCGTTTCAGTCATCGTCTAGTCCTTCTTGCTGTCCAAGCGCTTGAAGCGCGCGACCAACCGCCGCCACTTGCGCACGGGCTCGGCGGGTATGCTGCCCGAGTACATGCCGGGTTCCCTGATCGAATGCGACACCAGCGTCAAACCGGCGACCGCCACATCGTCGCAGATGTCGAGGTGCCCGGCGACGCCCGCCATTCCGCCAATCATGCAGCGCCGGCCGATGCGCGTGCTTCCGGCAACACCGGAGCAGGCAGCGATTACGGTATGCGCACCCACATGCACGTTATGGGCAATCTGCACCTGGTTGTCGATCTTGACGCCGTCCTCGATCACCGTGTCGTCGATGGCGCCACGATCGATGGTGGTGTTGGCACCCACCTCGACATCGGACCCCACCACCACCGCACCCAGCTGCGGCACCTTGATCCACTCGGCGCCCTCGCGTGCAAAGCCGAAGCCATCCGCGCCGATCACTGCGCCGGCATGCACGATGACGCGCTCGCCCAGCCGGACGCCATCGGCCAGCACCACGCGCGGGTACAGCAGGCAATCGGCGCCCAGCTGCGCGCCCGCGCCGATCACGCTGCCGGCGCCGATGTGGCAGCGCGCGCCAATGCGCGCACCGGCGCCGATGACAGCCATGGCATCGACCTGTGCCGTCGGGTCAATGCGGGCCGCCGGATCGACGCTGGCGCCGGCGTGCACACCGGGCCGCAGCGGCGATGCCGGATGCAGGGCGGCTGCCATGCGCGCATAGGTGGCATAGGGATTGGCGCTGACCAGCGCCGCCACCGGACAATCCGCCGCGCTGGCCGCATCGAGCACCACTGCCGTGGCGCGGGTGCCGGAAAGCTGCCGCCGGTACTGGGGATTGGCCAGAAAGCTCAGCGCGCCTTCATCAGCTGCAGCCAGCGTTGCCACACGGGTGACGCGCAGCTGCGGATCGCCGTGCAGTTCGCAACCGAACTGCACCGCCAGTTCTCCCAGCGTCAGACCCATGGCAGCCGGTCGCGCCGCCGCTGCCGGGTTACTTGGGTGCCGCAGGCGTGGCGGGCTTGGCGCTCTGCAGATTGCTCAGCACGCTGCTGGTGATGTCCAGCGTACCGGCCGCGTAAATAACACCGTCAGCCAGCACCAGATCGTATTTCTGCGCGGAAGCGTAGCTCTGTACCACTTCGATCAGCTGGCTCTGCAGCCTGGACAGCTCTTCGTTCTGCCGAGCGGTGAAATCTTCCTGGTACGCCGTCACCTTGGCCTGGTATTCACGGCTGCCATCGCGCAGGTCTTTCTCGGCCTTGGTGCGCTGGTCGGCGGTCATCGTCGCGCCGTCCTTCTGCAGCTTTTCTTCCTTGCTCTTCAGCGCGGTCTGCTGCGCGGCCAGCTCGCGCTGCTTGCCGGCGAATTCATTGCGCAGTGTGTCCTGGGCCACCTTGGCCTGCGGTGACTCCTGCAGCAGCCGGCTGTAGTTCACCACGCCGACCTTGATCTCTGCCGCGCCGGCCATGCCAGCCACCAGTCCCGCAGTCACTGCCAATACCTTGATGAACGAACGCTTCACTGCCTTTTCTCCTGCTGCGGGCATCCCCCGGCGTTGTGCCAAGTTTAGCCTACCAGTCGTCAGAATGACTGCCCCACCGTGAACTGGAAGCCCTCTGTGCTGTCGCCGAAGCGCGGGTCGCCCGAACGAGCTTCATAGTCGTTCAGCGGCACGGCAAAGCTGAAGCGGAAAATACCCAGCCCGGGCGCCAGCCATTGCACCGCAAAACCAGTCGAGCGCTTCAGGTCGCTGGTCCTGAATTTGTAGTCGATCGGCGTCAGCAGATCGCGACCGAGATACTGGGTGGAGTCGGTCGAGAACACATTGCCCATGTCGTAGAACAGACTGAGACGGGCGCTGCTCCGCCACTTGACGGGCAGCGGCAACAGCAGTTCGGTGCGCGCCACCGTCAGCAGGTTGCCGCCATAGGGATTGCCGAAATTGTCGCGCGGTCCCAGCGATGACTCGGTGTAGCCACGCACGGTGTCCGGGCCACCGGCATACATGCGCTTGTAGGGCGACAACGCCTTGGTATCGCCGAGGCCGGCGCCATAGGCCACCTGCGCACCGAACTGCATGGTCCAGCGACCCCACAGCGGCAGATAGCTGGTGTACTCGTAATTGGCAGACCAGCTGCGCGCCTTGCTGCCTGGCAGGCCATAGCTCAGGCCCAGGTTGTGCCGCTGGCCGCGATCGGCGAACAGCCCACGGTTACGCGAATCAAATATCCAGCTGGTATTCACGTCGACGCCGGTGTACTTGGTGCCGAACGCGTAGGTGGACGAACTCACCGTGGTGCCATCCGACAGCGTGCCGGTCTGGACGGCCTCGCGCACGTAGGGATGGCCGTTGCTGCGCACCCAGTCGATGGCCTGCTGCGCGCTGCTGCCGGCATAGGTGAGGAAATCCACGCGCTGCACGACCGCGCCGGCGGTGATGCGCTGGAATTCGGTCACCGGGTAGCCGTACGTGAGGCCCAGCGCAATGTTGCTCGACTTGAAATCCGACGACTCGGACACGAACTGCTTGGAATCGCGGTAGCTCAGCGAAATGGTGCGGGCCAGATTGTCGACGGTGCGATATGGATTGGTATGCGAGAAACTGTAAATCTTGTTGTAGATGCCCGAATCCAGCTGCAACGCGACATTGTTGCCGGAGCCCATGAAGTTGCTGTCGTTGAAGTTGCCGTTCAGCAGGAAGCCCTGTGAAGCCGAGTAGCCGATGCCACCACCGACGGTGGCGCTGGGACGTTCCTTGACCGTGAAGGTCACGTCCACCAGATCGGGAGTGCCCGGCACCGGGGTGGTTTCGAAGCTGGCCTCCTCGATGAAGGGCTGCTGTTGCAGGCGCTGCTTGGAGCGTTCCAGCGCCACATTCGACATCAGGCCGCCTTCCAGCTGGCGCAGTTCGCGGCGCAGTGTCTCGTCGTTGCTGCGTTCGGAGCCCTTGAACTTGATTTCGCGCACATAGACCCGATTGCCCGGCTCGATGAACAAGGTCAGCGCAACGGTCTTCTTCTCTTCGTCGACCGTCGGCACCGGCTCGACGCGTGCGAAGTAAAAACCTTCCGCACCCAGCCGGTTCTTGATCAGTTCCTGGGTGGCCGTGATGGCCTGCTGCGAATATGTGTCGCCGGGTTTCATCAGCAGCAGCGGGCGCAGCTGCGCTTCCGGCACCACCGTCAGGTTGCCGGCCAGCTTCAGCTCGCCCAGCTTGTACACCGCGCCCTCGCTGATGTTGGCGGTGATGAAGATGTCGGTCTTGTCCGGCGCAATCGCCACCTGGACCGAATCCGTACGGAAATTGGCGTAACCGCGATCGTGGTAGTACTGCTCGATCTTCTCCAGATCGCCCTGCAGCGATTCGCGCGAGTAGCGGTCGTCCTGCCGGTACCAGGAGCGCCAGTTCGGCGTCTTCAGCGTCAGCGTGTCGAGAATGTCTTCTTCCTTGAAGGCATTGTTGCCGACGATGTTGATCCGCCTGATGCGGGCGCGCGCGCCTTCCTTGATGTCGACGGCCACGCGCACGCGGTTGTTCGGCAGGTCCTCGACCTTGGTATTCACCTGCACCGCGTACTTGCCGCGGCTGTAATACTGGTCGGTGAGCGCATGGGTCAGACCCTCGAGCGTCGAGGGATTGAAGGTCTTGCCAGCCGACAGCCCCATCTGGCGCAGCGACTTCTGCAGATCTTCGGTCTTGATGTCCTTGTTGCCCTTGATCTCGACGCTCTCCAGCGACGGCCGCTCCAGCACCGCCACCACCAGCGTGTTGCCGTCCCGGCGCAGTTCGACATCGCGGAAGAAGCCGGTGGCGTACAGCGAGCGGACCGACTCGCGCAGGCGCTGCGCGTTCAGCCGGTCACCGATGTTCACCGGCAGATAGTTGAAGACCGTGCCCGGCGAAATGCGCTGCAGTCCCTCGACCTTGATGTCGCCCACCGTCAATTCCGGATCCGCCAGCTGAGCATGCGCCAGCCACGGCCAGGCCGTCACGGCCAACATTGTCCATCTCGCGCGGAAATTGATGCGCATCCGTTACCAGACCCTTGGGAAAATCAACCGAATTGCCGCACAACGTCGTTGAACAGCGCTATGCCGAGCAGTAATACCACCAGCATGATACCGACCTGCTGGCCGGCCAGCTGCGCCCGTTCTGACAGCGGGCTGCCCTTCAACCATTCGATGACCTGCATCACGATCTGTCCGCCATCGAGGATGGGTATGGGCAGCAGGTTCATGAAGCCCAGCGCCAGGCTGACCAGCACCAGGAACCACAGGAAGGAGCTGACACCGGCCAGCGCCGACTCACCGGCCATCTGCGCGATGGTCAGTGGCCCGCTGATGTTCTTGAGTGACACCTGGCCGAACAGCATGCGCCACAGCATGCGGGCCTGCAGCGCGGTCAGCTCCCAGGCGCGATCGCAGGCGCGCACCAGCGCGGCGGCCGGACTCAGCTCGATGTGCCTGAGCATGCCGGGCGGGAAGCGTGCCGATTGCGGCATGCTGACACGGATCCTGCCGACCAACTGGCCGTCGACCGTCTCGCCCAGGGCCTTGACCTGCACGGTCTGTTCACTGCCAGCACGGCTGATACGCAGGGCGATGGTTTCATCGGGATGCGTGCGGATCAGCGCGACAATCTGCGTGAAGTCGCTGACCGGTTCGCCATTGACGGCCAGCACCCGATCGCCGGCCAGCAGGCCGGCACGGGCCGCAGGACCATCGGGTTCGACGTTGCCCAGCACCGGCGGTATCGGCGGCTGCATGAATGGCAGGCCCAGACCCGACAACAGCTGATCGGGATCGGACAGGCGACGCCGCTCGGCATCGCTGTCGATGTGCAGCGTCGCCTGCCGTTGGGCGCCACCGCTGCTGCGCAGCTGCAGACTGATCGGCTCGCCCGAACTGACGCCATCCATCAGCGCCAGCACGACGCCGTCAGCGCCGGAGATGGCCTTGCCATTGATGGCCAGCACCTCATCGCCGCTGCGGACGCCGGCGCGCTGCGCCAGCGACCCTTCGGGCACCTTGCCGATCAGCGGCCGCACCTCGGTGACGCCCGACACCATCAGCATGCCGGCCAGCACCAGGATGGCGAACAGGAAATTGAAAGCCGGACCCGCCAGCAGCACCGCGATGCGCTGCCAGTGCGGCTTGCGGGTGAAGGCGCGCGACAGCTGGTCCGGCGGCACCGGACCTTCGCGCTCGTCCAGCAGCTTGACGTAGCCACCCAGCGGAATGGCCGCCAGCACGTACTCGGTGCGGTCCGCGCCGGCCACGCGTGTCCACAACGGGCGACCGAACCCGACCGAGAAGCGCAGCACCTTGAAGCCCAGCCGGCGGGCCACCCAGTAGTGCCCGAATTCGTGCACCGTCACCAGCAGGCAGACGGCGACCAGAAAAGCCAGCAGATGCGGCCACGACAGGCTCAAGCCGAAGTCCTCAGGCGCCCGGACACGTAGCGCTGCAGCGCGATGCGGGCGTGGTGACGGGCCTGCCCGTCGGCGGCCATGACTGACTGCAAATCCTCCACCATCCCGCCCGCGAAGTTATCCATGACCGCTTCAATGACTGCCGGAATATCCCCGAAGTTCAACTGCTTGTCGAGAAACGCCCGCACTGCGACTTCATCGGCGGCATTCAGCCAGCAGGGCGCCAGGCCGCCGCTGCGCGCCGCCGCTTCGGCCAGGCGCAGGGCCGGGAATCGCACCGGATCGGGTTTGCGGAAATCAAGGCGGGCTGCCTGGATCAGATCGAGAAATTCCACGCCAGCGGCGATGCGCGCCGGCCAGGCCAGCGCCTGGGCAATGGGCGTGCGCATGTCCGGCGAGCCCAGCTGCGCCAGCGTCGAGCCATCGACATACTCGACCAGCGAATGGACAATGCTTTGCGGATGCACCACCACCTGGATGGCATCCACCGGCATGGCGAACAGCACGGCGGCCTCGATCAGCTCCAGGCCCTTGTTCATCAGCGAAGCCGAGTCCACCGAAATCTTCGGACCCATGTTCCAGCGCGGATGCGCGCAGGCCTGCTCGCGTGTCGCGCCGGCCAGCGCCGCCGCTGGCCAGTCGAGGAAGGGACCACCCGAGGCGGTCAGCAGCAACCGGCGCACCCCGGCGGGCCGCTCACCGGCGCGCCAGTCCGGCGGCAGGCACTGGAAGATGGCGTTGTGTTCGCTATCGATGGGAATCAGCACGCCGCCACCGCTGCGCACCGCGGCCAGCAGCAGCGGCCCCGCCATCACCACCGATTCCTTGTTGGCCAGCAGCAGCCGCTTGCCCGCCTGCGCGGCGGCCAGCGTGGAGCGCAGACCGGCGGCGCCGCTGATCGCGGCCATCACCACCGGCGCCTCGCTGTCGGCGGCCAGCGCTTCCAGCGCCGACTCGCCTTCCAGCACTTCGGTATCGCAATGTGCAGCCGCCAGCGTCTGGCGCAGCGTCGCAGCGGCCTGGGGGTCGGTCAGCGCCACGCGCAAAGGCTGCCAGCGCAGACACTGTTCCGCCAGCAGCACATGGTTGCGGTGCGCAGCCAGCGATATCACCCGATAGCGGTCCGGATGCCGTGACAGCACGTCCAGCGTGTTGCAGCCCACGCTGCCGGTGGCGCCCAGCACGCTGACGCCGATCACGCGCCCACTCCCAGCCAGCCCAGGCCCAGCGCCAGCAACGGAACAGCGGCAGTCACGCTGTCGATGCGATCCAGCACTCCACCGTGACCCGGAAACAGGCGGCCACTGTCCTTCAGGCCCTGCGTGCGTTTCAGCAGGCTCTCGGTCAGATCGCCCACCACCGACAGCAATCCTGCTGCCAGACAAAGCGGAATGAAATAGCGCGGATTCATCGCGAACCACCAGGCACCCAGTCCGGCGAATGCCATCGCCAGCACCATACCACCCAGCAGTCCCTCCCAGGTCTTGCCCGGGGAAATGCGCGGTGCCAGTTTGATGCGGCCGAACAGACGGCCGCAGAAGAACCCCCCGGTGTCCACCATCACCGGCAGCGCCAGCACGAATACGGTCCACTCGAAGCCGCGGAACCAGGTGGTGCCCATGCGCACCAGCGCCAGCCAGGTGGGCACCAGCGCCATCACCCCGGCCGTTGCTGCCAACCAGGCCGGCACGCGCTGCGGCGCCAGCAGCAGATACAGGAAGGCCGCGCACCACCACAGCGTTGCCAGCCACATCAGCTGCGTGAAATCGGTGGTCGACCACTGCCACTGGCGGCACGCCAGCGCCAGCGCTGTCACCGCGACTACGTACGCCAGCCTGGCGGCACCGTCAAAGCGGCAGAAGACCGCCCACTCCCAGGCTCCGGCCAGCACGAACAGCCCGAGCACCACGCTGATCAGCAGGTCGCTGCCCATAGCCAGCGCCGCCCCCAGCAGCACGCTGATGACCAGTGCGGTGATGAGGCGGGCGCGCATCATTTAGGAGCCTGTTGCTCAGCGGTCAGACCGAAGCGGCGCTGCCGTGAAGCGTAGTGCTGCAGGGCGCGCTCGAAGGCCGGCGCATCGAAATCGGGCCACAGCACGTCGGTGAAATACAGTTCGGTATAGGCCAGGTTCCACAGCAGGAAGTTGCTGAGGCGCTGTTCGCCTCCGGTGCGGATGAACAGATCGGGCTCGGGCAGTCCGGCCAGCGACACGGCTGCGGCAAAGCGCGCCTCATCGATGGCCGCAGGCTCCAGCTCACCGCGCTGGCAGGCCGCAGCAAGCGCGCGCGCCGCCAGCACGATGTCGCTGCGCCCACCGTAGCTGACCGCAATCTGCAGCTGCAGTCCATCGTTGGCGGCCGTGCTGCTCTCGGCCTCGGCCATGCGCTGACACAGCGCCGCCCCCAGGGATTGCCGGTCGCCGATGAAATGCATGCGTACCCGATTCTGCTGCAGGTTGGGCAGTTCCACCGCCAGCGCGTCGAGGAACAAGTCCATCAGATGGCCCACTTCTTCGGGCGGCCGCCGCCAGTTTTCGCTGCTGAAGGCGAATAGCGTCAGGGCCGCGACGCCCTGCCGGCGGCACTGGCCGATGATGGTGCGTACCGGTTCAATGCCGGCCTGGTGACCGGCCGAGCGCGGCAATCCGCGGGCTGCGGCCCAGCGGCCGTTGCCATCCATGATCACGGCGATATGGCGCGGCAACAAGGCTTGAGTGCCAGTCTGCACAGTGCCTAGACCTGCAGGATCTCTTTCTCCTTGGCCGCCAGCAGTTGATCGATCTCGGCGACATGCCTGTCGGTCAGCTTCTGGATCTCTTCCTGCGCCTTGCGCTCGTCGTCCTGCGAAATCATCTTTTCCTTGAGCATTTCCTTGATGTCGCTCAGCACATCGCGACGCACATTGCGCACGCTGACGCGGGCGCTCTCGGCGTCCTGCTTTACCACCTTGGTGATGTCGCGGCGGCGCTCTTCGGTCAGCGGCGGCAGCGGAATGCGGATCACCATGCCGGCGGTCATTGGCGTCAGCCCGAGATCCGACTTGAAGATGGCCTTTTCGATGGCCTGCACCATGGATTTTTCCCAGGGCGAGACCACCAGCGTGCGCGCATCCTCCACGCTGATGTTGGCCACCTGTTGCAGCGGCATGTCGGAGCCGTAGTAATCCACCTTGAGGTGCTCGACCAGGCTGGGATGGGCGCGCCCGGTGCGCAGCTTCTTCAGATCGGTCTGGAAGTTCTGCACGCATTTCTGCATGCGCGCGGTGGCGTCTTTGCGGATGTCATCAAGCATGATTTGGTTCCTGCGCGGCTCGCGTCCTCAGTTGGTGACCAGCGTGCCAACATTCTCGCCGCGCATGATGCGCAGCAGATCACCGTCGCTGTTCAGATTGAATACCCGCAATGGCAGGCGGTGATCGCGGCACATCACGATGGCGGTGGCGTCCATGACATTGAGCCGTTCGGCCAGCACCTGATCGAAAGTCAGCCGCGGATAATGCCTGGCCTGCGGATTGCGCAGCGGATCGTCACTGTAGATGCCATTGACCTTGGTGGCCTTCAGCAGCAGGTTGGCCTCGATCTCGATGGCGCGCAGGCTGGCCGCCGTGTCGGTGGTAAAAAACGGATTACCGGTGCCGGCGGCGCAGATCACCATGCGCCCCTTCTCGAGATGCCGCACCGCACGCCGGCGGATGTAATCCTCACACACCTCATTGATGCGGATCGCCGACATGACACGCGCATGCACATTCAGTGACTCCAGCGCATCCTGCATCGCCAGCGCGTTCATGACGGTGGCCAGCATGCCCATCTGGTCGGCGCTGACGCGGTCCATGCCGGCACGGGCCAATCCGGCGCCGCGGAACAGATTGCCGCCGCCGACCACCACCGCCACCTGATGACCCAGCGCCTGCACATCGCGCAATTCGCCAGCGACCCGCTTGAGCATCAGCGGATCGATGCCGTAATCGGCACTGCCCATCAGCGCCTCACCGGACAGCTTGACGAGAATCCTGCTCTGCTTCGGCGCTTCCGTACTGCTGTTCATGCCTGTACCCCGTCCTGTCAGTCTGCCATAAAAAAAACCCCGCCAGCGGCGGGGTTCTATCTGTCAATGCACCGGAATCAGCTCCGGGCACGAGCCGCGTTGACCTGGGCCTGGACCTCGGCGATGTAGTCCTCCTGCTTCTTCTCGATGCCGGCGCCCACTTCGTAGCGCTGGAAGGCCGTCACTTTCGCGCCGGCAGCCTTCAGCAGCTGTTCGACGCTCTGCTTGTCGTCGCGGATGAACGGCTGCCTGTACAGCGTCTGTTCATCGAACACCTTGCGCACCTTGCCATCGACGATCTTCACCAGCACCTGTTCGGGCTTGTTCTGGTTCTTCGGATCGAGCCTGGCCTGCTCCACCGCGATGGCGCGTTCGCGCTCAAGCTCGGCGGCCGGCACGTCGCTGCCATCGAGGAAGCGAGGATTGGCCGCCGCAATCTGCATGGCAAGATCGCGGGCCAGCGCGGCGTCACCGCCTTCGATGGCCACCAGCACACCGATGCGGGTGCCATGGGTGTAGCTGCCCAGCAGACCGCTGCCAGACAGGAAGACATTGCGTCGTACCGAGATGTTCTCGCCGATCTTGGCGATCAGCGTGCGACGGCGCTCATCGACGGTAGTGCCACCCGCCAGCGCGCTGGACTGCAGCGGCTCGAGTTCGCTGAGCCGGCCAGCCAGCGCGGCCTGCGCCACATCGGCGGCAAACCGCTGGAACTCCTGCTCGCGGGCCACGAAATCGGTTTCGCAGTTGACCTCGACCATGGCCGCCGAACGCCCGTCCGGCGCGGCGGCAACGACGATCACGCCTTCGGCGGCGACCCGTGCCGCCTTCTTGTCGGCCTTGGCCAGGCCCTGCTTGCGCATCAATTCAGCGGCCGCATCCAGGTCGCCAGCGGTTTCCACCAGCGCCCTCTTGCATTCCATCATTCCGGCGCCGGTGCGTTCCCGCAGTTGACGCACAACATCAGCAGTAACTGTCACTGATCCGCTCCTCGGAAATATTGCTCAGCGCGGGCGACGGGCGGCTGGGCCCGTTGTGGGCCGGCGACGGCCGGCGCTGGCGCTGGCGCTGGGTGGCGCCGCAACGGCCTCAACTTCATCGCCATCGGTATCCAGGGCCGTTTCGGCAGCCGCAACGACCGGCGACGGAGTCGTCGGACGGCTGCGCGGCGCGGCAGCCGGCTTGCGCGCACGCATCGGCGCAGCCGCACGCGGCTTGCCACGCGCACCCTTGCGACGCGGATTGCCTGCTTCATCCAGTTCGACGAACTCGTCTTCGCCCACCGCCACCTGCGGTCCCGACGCCTTGCCTTCCAGCACAGCCTCGGCAATCGCGGAGGTGTACAGCAGGATGGAACGCATGGCGTCATCGTTGCCGGGAATGATGTGATCGATGCCCTCGGGCGAGCAGTTGGTGTCAACCACGGCGACCACCGGAATGCCCAGCTTGCGGGCTTCATTCACCGCCAGCTGTTCGTGACCCACGTCGATGACGAACAGCACATCGGGGAGCGATTCCATTTCCTTGATGCCGCCCAGGCTCCTTTCGAGCTTGATCATCTCGCGACGCAGCTGGGTGGCTTCCTTCTTGCCGCGCTTTTCGATGGCACCGGAGGCAGTCAGCTCCTGCAGATCGGCCAGCCGCTTGATCGAACCGCGGATGGTCTTGAAATTGGTCAGCATGCCGCCGAGCCAGCGCTGGTTCACGTACGGCATGCCGCAGCGCACCGCTTCGGTGGCAATGGCATCGCGCGCCGAACGCTTGGTGCCGACGAACAGCGCCCGGCCGCCATCGGCGACCACGCTCTTGATGAAGCCCGTAGCCTCGATAAACAGCGGCTGGGTCTTCTCGAGATTGATGATGTGGATCTTGTTGCGCTCACCGAAGATGAATGGCGCCATCTTGGGGTTCCAGAAGCGGGTCTGGTGTCCGAAATGGACGCCCGCTTCCAGCATCTGTCGCATCGACACGCTGGACATGCTCTCTCTCCTGTCGGGTTGTGGCCTCCGCGCATCCTTGACGGCGATTCCTCTTCGAGGAACACCCGGCCGCAAGTGTTTGATGCGCGTGTGGATTGCGTTGCCAAAAAAGGCCGCGCTTTATACCATGAAGTTCCAGGCGCGACAACGCGCCAGCCGCCCCACCCCCAAGCCATGCTGCGAACGTCACAGGTCAAGCTCAAGTCCCCGGAAGAGCAGGAAAAGCTGCGCATTGCCGGCCGTCTGGCCGCCGAGATACTCGACATGATCGGCCCGCATGTGCAGCCCGGCGTCTCCACCGACGAGCTGGACCAGCTCTGCAACGACTACATCGTCAATGTGCAGCACACCATTCCGGCCAACGTGGGGTACCGGGGCTTTCCGAAGACCGTATGCACCTCGGTCAACCATGTGGTCTGCCACGGCATTCCGAATGACCGCCGGCTGAAAAGCGGCGATATCGTCAATATCGACGTGGCCATCATCCAGGATGGCTTCCACGGCGACACCAGCCGCATGTACTACGTCGGCAAGCCTCCGGTGCTGGCGCAGCGCCTCAGCGAGACCTGCCGCGAAGCCATGCTGCGCGGCATCGAGGTGGTGCGGCCCGGCGCGCGTCTGGGCGACATCGGTCACGCCATCCAGTCATTCACCGAGGCGGCCGGCTTTTCAGTGGTGCGCGAGTACTGCGGCCATGGCATCGGGCGCGTTTATCACGAGGACCCGCAGGTACTGCACTACGGCGAAGCCGGCACCGGCATGGAGTTGAAGGCCGGCATGGTGTTCACTGTCGAGCCGATGATCAACGCCGGCAAGCGCCACACGCGGTTGCTGCCGGATGGCTGGACCGTCGTCACCCGCGATCATTCGCTGTCGGCACAGTGGGAACACATGGTGCTGGTGACCGCCGACGGGCATGACATCCTGACGCACGGCGCCAACGAAAGGAATTGAATGGCATTCAATGATGGCGCAGCGCCTGATGACTATGGCGGCGATGTGCAGTCCAGCCTGGATTGGCCGTTGCTTGACCGGCTGCCGGCGCTGCTCGCCGCCGATGCCGGCACCGAAGCCTGTCGCCAGCTGCGCCGCCAGGCCCGGGAAGAACTGCAGCAGCGCTTCGCTGCCGAGGAACCGGTCGAGGCGCTGGTACGCGCCGGCGCGCGCTTCGTCGACGGATTGCTGATTGCGCTCTGGCAGCAGCGCCTGGCAGCCGAATTCGGCCAGCAGCTGGCGCTGATCGCCGTCGGCGGCTATGGCCGCGGCGAGCTGCATCCATGCTCGGACATTGACATCCTGATACTGATTCCGGCCCCGCTGGAAGAAGCCCAGCGCGTGCAGGTCGAGCAGCTGATTGCCTTCCTGTGGGACATCGGCCTCGAAGTGGGGCACAGCGTACGCACCGTGGCCGAGTGCGCCGAAGAAAGCGCCGCCGATGTCAGCACCATGACCACGCTGATGGAGGCGCGGCAGCTGGCCGGCAACCCCGAGCTGATGCAGGCCATGCGCATGGCACTGGCGCCGGACCGGGTCTGGCCGGTGCGCGAATTCTTCGAGGCCAAGGTGCGCGAACAGCATCAACGGCACCTGAAAGCCAATGACACCGGCTTCAATCTCGAGCCCAACGTCAAGACCGGCCCCGGTGGCCTGCGCGACATCCAGACCATCGGCTGGGTGGCCAAGCGCCACTTCGGCGCCGAGTCGCTCGATGAGCTGGTGACGCACGGCTTCCTGACGCCCGGCGAACTGCGCCGCCTCAAGCAGGCGCAAACCATGCTGTGGAAGGTGCGCTTCGGCCTGCACGTGCTGACCGGACGGCATGAAGACCGCCTGCTGTTCGATTACCAGATCCGCCTGGCGCAGAGCTTCGGCTATGAGGACGCCACCTACACACTGGCCGTCGAGCAGCTGATGCAGCGCTACTACCGCACCGTCATCGACGTGAAGCTGCTGAACGAACTGCTGCTGCAGCTGTTCCGCGAGGCCATCCTCAGCGACAACGCGCCGCCACAGCCGCTGAATGCGCGCTTCCAGATCCGCAACGAATATCTGGAAGCCATCAGCGAAGACGTGTTTGCGCGCCAGCCGTCGACGCTGCTCGAGCTGTTCGTGCTGCTGCAGCAGAACCCGCAACTGCGCGGCGTGCGCGCCGGCACCATCCGCGCGGTGGCGCGCAACCTGTGGCTGATCGACGAAGAGTTCCGCCAGAATCCGCGCAACCACCGGTTATTCCTCGACATTCTGCGCGCACCGCGCGGCGTCACGCACGAACTGCGCCGCATGAACGACTACGGCGTGCTGGGCCGCTACATCCCCAGCTTCGGCCGCGTGGTCGGCCGCATGCAGTACGACCTGTTCCACGCCTACACCGTCGATGCGCACACGCTGTTCGTGGTCAGCAATGCGCGGCGGCTGGCCATGCCGCAGTACGATCACGAACTGCCGCATGTGTCGCAGATCATGCAGCTGCTGCCCAAGCAGGAAGTGGTCTACCTCGGCGCGCTGTTCCATGACATCGCCAAGGGTCGCGGCGGCGACCACTCGGAGCTCGGTGCCGTCGATGCCGAGGCTTTCTGTCTGGAGCAGGGGCTGTCGCGCTACGACGCGCGCATGGTGGCCTGGCTGGTGAAGAATCATCTGGTGCTGTCCAGCACCGCGCAGAAGCAGGACATCGGCGACCCGCTGGTGATCGCCAACTTCGCGCGGCTGGTCGGCGACGAAATCCATCTCGATCACCTGTACGTGCTGACCTGTGCCGACGTGCGCGGCACCAATCCCAAATTGTGGAACTCCTGGAAGGCTTCGCTGTTCCATGACTTCTACGAGAAAGTGAAGCGCGCACTGCGCCGCGGGCTCGAGAGCCCCATCGACCAGGATGAATTGATGCGCGAGCATCAATTCGGCGCGCGCAAGCTGCTGCTGGAGGGCGGCGTGGCCGGCCCCGAGATCGACCGCACCTGGGAGCGGCTGCCCGCAGCCTATTTCCTGCGCTACACGCCGGTGGAAATCGCGCGGCATACGCGCGTGCTGGCCGGACGCGCGGGGGCCCATGACGAGGCGGCCGTGTCGGTGGCCGGCCAATCCGAGCGCGGTACCACCGAAGTCCTGATCTACGCCCCGCACCGCCGGCACGGCTTTGCGCGCGCCACCGCGGTACTCGACCAGCTGGGCCTGAACATCGTCGATGCGCAGATCACGCCCATCGACAACGGCTTCTCGCTGGACTCCTACCATGTACTCGAGGAAGACGGCACCGTCATCACCGACAGCGACAGGCTGGGCGAGATCGAGCGCGCGCTGTGGAACTCGATCCAGCGGCCCGAGGAATCGCCGCTGTCGGTGTCGCGACGCGCTTCGCGCCAGGCGCGGGGATTCCGCACCGCGCTGCAGATCACCATCAGCGTCGATGAACGCAACCATCGTTCGGTACTCGAACTGGTGGCCGGCGACCGCCCCGGTCTGCTGTGCGACATCGGCAAGGTGCTGTGGGAGGAACGCATCGATCTGCTGGCAGCCAAGGTCGGCACCTTCGGCGAGCGCGCCGAGGACGTGTTCTACCTGACCGACCGCAACCAGCAGCCGCTGGATGCGGTCACCGCCGAGCGCCTGCGAGGCCAGCTGCTCGAAGCGCTGGGGCCGCGCCAGGCGGCATGAATCCCGCGCTGGCACGACTGCAGGCCTATCCCTTCGAGAGACTGGCCGCGTTGCTGGCCGGCACTGCGCCGCCGGCGTTGCTGCCGCATATCGGCATGTCGATCGGCGAGCCGCGGCACGCGCCGCCGCAGAGGGTGCTGGACGTGCTGGCTGCCAACCTGCATCGCTACGACAGCTATCCGGCCACCAGGGGACTGCCCGAGCTGCGTCAGGCCATGGCCGCCGCGCTGCAACGCCGGCTGCTGCCGCCCGCGGCAGGCATCGATGCCGAGACCATGGTGCTGCCGGTCAACGGCACGCGCGAAGCGCTGTTCGCCTTCGTGCAGAGCGTCATCGACCCGAAGCCCGGCGCGCTGGTGGCCATGCCCAATCCCTGTTACCAGATCTATGAAGGCGCGGCGATCCTGGCCGGCGCACAGCCGTACTATCTCGACACCACGGCCGCCAATGGCTTCGCGCCGGATCTGGACGCCGTGCCAGCGCAGATCTGGGATCGCTGTCAGCTGCTGTTCCTGTGTTCGCCAGGCAATCCGGCCGGTGCGGTGCTGTCGCTGGACTATCTGCGTCATGCGCTGGAGCTGGCCGAGAAACACGACTTCGTCATAGCCTCCGACGAGTGCTATGCCGATCTGTATCTGGATGAAAGCGCGCCGCCGCCCAGCCTGCTGCGCGCCGCCTGGGAAGCGGGCCGTCACGGCTTCGAACGCTGCCTGGTGTTCCACAGCCTTTCCAAGCGCTCCAGCCTGCCTGGCCTGCGCTCCGGACTGGCGGCCGGCGATGCCGCGCTGATGAAACGCTTCCTGCTCTACCGCACCTATCACGGCAGCGCCATGCCGGTGCCCACACAGCTGGCCAGCATCGCGGCCTGGCAGGACGATGCGCATGTGGCGGTCAACCGCGCGCTGTATCGCGAGAAATTTGCGCGCGTGATCCCCATTTTGCGGCCGGTGCTGGACGTGACGCAGCCCGCTGGCGGTTTCTATCTGTGGCCCGGGATCGATGGCGATGACGCCGCCTTCGCGCGCGCGCTGCACGCAGCGAAGAATGTCACCCTGCTGCCGGGCAGCTTTCTGGGGCGCGACAACGACGGCCACAATCCCGGCCGCGGACGTCTGCGCATCTCGCTGGTGGCCGAAGTCGACGCCTGCGTCGAAGCCGCCGGACGCATCCGCGATTTCATTTCAGGCCGTTGAATCAGGATATCGAACATGCCGAACACTCAATTGCAACAGACCATCGAAGCCGCCTGGGAACAGCGCCAGACGCTCACGCCTTCGCGTGTCGCGCCCGACCTCGCCGACGCCATCGAACACTGCATCAGCGCGCTGGACCGCGGCGAGCTGCGCATCGCCGAGAAGCGTGATGGCGGCTGGGTGGTCAACGAATGGCTGAAGAAAGCCGTGCTGCTGTACTTCCGCACGCACGACAACGTCGTGATGGATGCCGGTTACAGCCGCTTCTACGACAAGGTGCCGCTGAAATACGCGCAGACCGATGCCGCGCAGTTCGCGGCCGGCGGCGTGCGCGTGGTGCCCAACGCCGTGGTGCGCCGGGGCGCCTACGTGGCGCCCAATGCCATCCTGATGCCCAGCTACGTCAACATCGGCGCCTACGTGGGCGCCGGCACCATGGTCGATACCTGGGCCACCGTGGGTTCCTGCGCGCAGATCGGCAGCAATGTGCATCTGTCCGGCGGCGTCGGCATCGGCGGCGTGCTGGAACCGCTGCAGGCCAGCCCCACTATTATCGAAGACAACTGCTTCATCGGCGCGCGCTCGGAGATTGTCGAAGGCGTGATCGTCGGCGAGGGCTCGGTGATTTCAATGGGCGTATTCATCGGCCAGAGCACACGCATTTACGACCGCACCACCGGCGAGATCCTGCAGGGCCGCGTACCGCCGGGCTCGGTGGTGGTGTCCGGCACGTTGCCGGCGAAGGATGGCAGCCACAGCCTGTACGCCGCCATCATCGTCAAGCGCGTCGATGCACAGACCCGCGCCAAGACCTCGCTGAACGAGCTGCTGCGCACCGGCGACTGAAGCCGATCAACGCAGATCCGGTGGCGGCCCTCCGCGGCGACCCGGACCACTGCCCAGTTGACCGGGCACCGGCCGCAGCTCCTGCGGGAACAGCTCATACAACGGCCTCAGCGCCGCGTCGACGGCGGTTACCGCCGCGCTGATGCGCTGCGCGTCACCGCTCTTGCTGATCTCGGCCACCTGGTTCGCTGCCGCCTGTGCCTTCTTCAACTGGGTCTCGACCCTGGCGCGGAACTCGGCCGGTTCGCCGGCCACCGATTTCAGCATGGGCACCGCCGCCTCCTGGAACTCCTGGTTCTCGTGCGGCAGCATTTCGTAGCGTTTGTTTGGCAGCTTGCTCGCCATATCGTTCTGCACATAGGCCAGTATGCGCAGGCTGTTCTTCACCTGGTCCGGTGCGTTGAGCCCTGCAGCCCAGGCAGCTGCGGCCAGCAGCAGCGGGGCGAGCCAGCCAACGCGCGATATCTGCATCATCCGATTCATGTTGCACTCTCCTCGATGTCTGGTACTTCGACTCTCAACCCAACACATGCAGCACCCCCCACATGCTTTCGGCATGCCCGGGATAGCTGCAGATGAACAGATAGTCCCCGGCGGCCGGTGCGATGAATTCCACCGTTGCCATCTGACCACGCGCGCACATGCGCGTATGGGCAAGCACGCGCGGATCATTGACCTGCACCCAGCCGTTTCCCGCGCCGGCCGCCAGTGCGCCTGCCACCACCGCATCAAAGCTGTGCGGGGCGATCAGCACCCAGTTGTGCTCGAAACTCACGTACCGGGCGGCATTGTGGAAGGTCAGGCGCACATGCGCGCCGCTGCGACAGGACAGTTCCATCGGACTGAAGGTCAGCTGATCGCCGTCACTGGCGATGGACAGTTCGGTCCATTGAACAGGCGTCGTGCGCGGCTGACAGGACGACAGCATCAACGGCGCCACCGCCGCGAGACGCAGCAACTGGCGGCGCTGCATCTCAGCCATGCTCCCGCGCGGAATCACCGGCAGGCAGGACATCGTTGAATTCCGGAAAAGCTTTCCAGGCCGGCACCGGCGGCGCAAGCCCTTCGGCCGGCACATAGGGCGAGAGTTCCAGCAGCTGCAGGCGATGGATGTAGCGCGGACAGTTCGGAAAGATCTGGTGCGTGCTCACCCGCACGATGGCCTGCGCGCCCACCGTCAGCGGCAACAACGGATCAGCAGTATCGACCTGCGCGAAGCCATTGACGCGCAGCCGCTTCGGTTTCTCGAAGTCGATGAACAGCAGGCCGACGCGCGGATTGGCGCGCAGGTTGCCGAGACTCCGGAACATGCCGTTGCCGTCGAAACTCGGAAACGCCAGCGTTTGCTCGTCAAGCACACGCACGAAACCGGGCGCGCCACCCTTGTATGAACAGTCCGGAAAGCCATCGGCATCGGCGCTGGCCAGGAAGAAGCAGCGCTGCGCCTCGATGAAGGCGCGATCCTCGGCGGTGAAACGGCTGTGCAGCAGTTTTTCGGCCAGCCGATCGGCCAGGCGGCGGCTGTCGAATTCGTCCTGCAGCGCGCGCATCCCGGCGTGATACATCGGCGGGGTCTGCATACGAGCGGATTTGTAGCCCACTTCGGCGAAATGCGCCAGTCAGACCCTATTTCGCCGGCCGCAGCAGGCGATGCAGCGACACGCCTACCAGCGCCCCTGCTGGGCCATGACGCCCGATCCGATCACCGCCGCACTGAGCAACGCAGCGCCCAGTCCCTCGGCGGCTGCAAGCCGCCACATCAAGCAGCCGTGGATTCGTTCGATGAGCGGCCGATGGAATCCAGCTCCTGCTTGAGCCGGATGCGGTCCAGTGAGGCAATGGGCAGGCTGGTGAAGATGCGGAGACGGCGCTCAAGTTCGTTGAACGCCGTGCGGAAGGTCAGCATGCGCTGTACATCACTACCAACCGCAGCGGCAGGATCCGGCATGCCCCAGTGCGCCGTCATCGGCTGACCCGGCCATACCGGGCAGACTTCACCAGCAGCCTGGTCACAGACCGTGAACACGAAATCGAGCGTCGGCGCGCCCGGCGCGGCGAATTCGTCCCAGCTCTTGCTGCGCAGTCCTGCGGTCGGCATGCGCAGACGGCCCAGCAGTTCCAGCGCCAGCGGATGCACCGCGCCCCTGGGGAAACTGCCTGCGCTGTGTGCAACGAAGCGGCCGGCGCCCCAATGCTTCAGCAGGCTCTCGGCCATGATGCTGCGCGCCGAGTTGCCGGTGCAGAGGAACAGCACACGGAACGGGCGATCGAGCATGGCTCAGCCGTAACGACCCGTGATGTAGTCTTCGGTGGCCTTCTTGCTCGGGTTGGTGAAGATCGTGCTGGTCTGGTCGAACTCGATCAGCTCGCCCAGATACATGAAGGCGGTGTAGTCGGAAACGCGCGCCGCCTGCTGCATGTTGTGCGTGACGATGATGACCGTCACCTGCTCGCGCAGCGTGGCAATCAGCTCCTCGATGCGCGCGGTGGCGATCGGATCCAGCGCCGAGGTGGGTTCATCGAACAGCAGGATCTCGGGATTGGTGGCCAGTGCGCGCGCGATGCACAGACGCTGCTGCTGGCCACCGGACAACGACAGTCCGGAACTGTCCAGCCGGTCCTTGACCTCATCCCACAGCGCAGAGTTGCGCAGCGCCTTCTCCACTTCTTCCTCGATACGCACCCGCGAACGCATGCCGCTGACGCGCAGGCCATAGGCCACGTTCTCGAAGATCGACTTGGGAAAGGGATTCGGCTTCTGGAACACCATGCCGATGCGCATGCGCACTTCGATCGGATCGACGTTGCGCGCCACCAGATCGATGTTGTCCGGAAACAGCGTGATCGAGCCTTCATAGCGCGTGCCCGGTGTCAGGTCGTGCATGCGGTTGAAGCAGCGCAGAAAGGTGCTCTTGCCGCAGCCTGACGGGCCGATCAGCGCGGTGACCTGCTTCTCCCGCATCTCGATGTTCAGCGACTTCAGGGCCTTGAAATCGCCGTAGTAGAAGTTCAGATCCGTGGCGCGCGCCTTGATCGGCGCGTTCTGCGCCGCACTGCGCCGCGTCTCGTCGATCGAAATCTGCAGCGCGCCGCGGCCGCTTTCGCGAATCGGCAGGATGCCGGTATCGACGTCGGTGGCCGGCATGAAGGGTGCGGATTCGGCTTCAGATTGCATGGATCACCAGTTGATTTTCTTGCGGTAACGGTACCGCACATAGATGGCAATGCCGTTCATCAGCAGCGTCATCCCGAGCAGGATGGCGCCAGCGGCAGCAGCGTTGACCTGGAATTCAGGATCGGGACGCGATACCCAGTTGAACATCTGGATCGGCATCACCGTGAACGGATCGGACAGCCAGGTGAAGTTCACGTAGGGAAACTCAGCGCTCAACGGCGGTGTCGGCAAAAAGGCAATGAAGGCCAGCGCCCCGATGGTGATGATGGGCGCGGTTTCGCCGATGGCACGCGACAGGCCGATGATCATGCCAGTCAGGATGCCGCCGGTGGAATACGGCAGCACGTGATGCGCGGTCACTTCCCAGTGCGTGGCGCCCAGCGCATAGGCAGCCTCACGGATCGAGCGCGGCACCGCACGCAACGCCTCGCGCGTGGCCACGATGACGATGGGCAGGATCAGCAGCGACAGAGTCAGACCCGCCGCGGCAATGCTGTGGCCAAGATTGAACTGGTAGACGAACAGCCCCAACGCCAGCAGGCCGTAGATGATGGAGGGGACGCCGGCCAGATTGGTGACATTGATCTCGATGACGGCGGTGAACCAGTTTTTCGGCGCGTATTCCTCCAGATAGATGGCCGCCGCCACACCGATCGGCATGGCCACCGCCACCGTCACCAGCATCACCAGCGAAGTGCCCACCCAGGCCGACAGGATGCCGGCACGCTGCGCATTGCGCGACGGGAACGAGGTGAAGAAATCCCAGCCGAAGCGCGCTGCGCCATCGCGCACCAGATCGAGGAACAGGATGGCCAGCGTGGCCAGCGCGGCAAACATCACCGTCATGCCCAGCAGCACGAACAGCTGGTCGAACAGCTTGCGGCGCTGCACGTCGCGGCGCAGCTGTTCGCTGACCACACCGGTCGCGGCGGCCATCAGTACTCCTCCCGGAAACGCCGCGTCAGCGCGAAGCCCGCGATGTTGAAGATCAACGTGGTCACCATCAGCACCAGACCGGCCGCGAAGATCGACTGATAGCCGATGCTGTCATGCGGCAGATCGCCGAGGCTGACCTGCACGATGAAGGCGGTGATGGTCGCCGCGGATTCCAGCGGATTGAAAGTCAGATTGGGCTGCAGGCCGGCGGCGACGGCCACCACCATGGTCTCGCCCACCGCGCGCGAGATGCCGAGGATGTAGGCGGCAGCGATACCCGACAGCGCGCCCGGCACCACCACACGCGTGGCGGTCTGGAAGCGGGTGGCGCCCATGGCGTAACTGCCCTCGCGCATGTAGTTGGGCACCGCACGCATGGCGTCCTCGCTGACCGAGGCCACGTAGGGAATGATCATCAGGCCGATCACCAGGCCCGGGCTCAGCATGTTGAAGCCCGGCAGGCCCGGAATGAATTTCTGCAACAGCGGTGTCACCACCATCAATGCGAAGTAGCCGTACACCACCGTCGGTACCGCACCCAGCAATTCCAGAACCGGTTTGATGATCTCGCGCAGTTTGTGCGGCGCGAATTCGCTGAGATAGATGGCAATGATGGTGCCGCAGGGAATGGCCACGCACAGCGCCACCATGGTCGTCACCAGCGTGCCGGCCAGCAGCGGCAGGATGCCGAAGCGCGGTTCGGCGAACATCGGCGTCCACATGGTGTCGGTGAAGAAGTCGGCCAGCGACACGGTCTTGAAGAAAGGTACCGATTCGGACACCAGGATGTAGACGATGGATATCGTGGTGACCACCGCCACCAGCGCCGATGCCAGCAACACCGCTTCAATGACACGGTCGCGGGCCCTGCGTACCCGCAGTCGCTGTCTGATTGCCGCTGCGCCCGGCCCTGAAGTGATATCCGACATAGCTGTGTATCCGTGGCCGGCGATACGGGCGACGGAGCCGGAAGCGCTCCGCCGCCCGCAGTTTAACCCAGCACTGCGCGGCCGTAAGCCGGGCGCTGGCGCATCGCGAGGATCAGTGCTTGCCTTCGCGCTTCAGCAGTTCCTCGACCTTGAGACCCACTTCCGGCACGCCACCGAAGCCGGTGCCGGTCTTGCCGGCCTTGAAGTTGGCGGAGGCGATCTTGTAGGCCTCCGCGGACAGCGGCACATACTTGACTTCGGTAACCAGCGCCGGGCCCTTGGTCAGATAGAACTCGACGAACTCGCGCACTTCCGGCTTGGCCACCGACGCCGCGTTGACGTAGATGAACAGCGGGCGCGACAGCGGCTCATAGCTGCCATCCAGCACACCGGCTGCCGACGGCAGCACCGCCTGGCCCTTGGCGTTGACCACCTTCAGCGCCTTCATGCGTGCGGCATTCGGCGCGTAGTAGGCATAACCGAAGTAGGCCAGTGCGTTGGCATCGGCCTCCACGCCCTGCACCAGCACGTTGTCGTCCTCGCTGGCGGTGAAATCACCGCGGCTGGACTTGGACTTGCCGTTGATGGCTTCGGTGAAGTAGTCGAAGGTGCCCGAATCGGCGCCCGGCCCGAACAGCTTCAGCGGCGCATTCGGCCACTTCGGATTGACCTGGTTCCAGCGCGTGATCTTGCCCTGCGCCGCCGGCTCCCACATCTTCTTCAGCTCGGCCACCGTGATCTGGTCCACCCAGGTGGCCTTCGGGTTCACCACCACGGTCAACGCGTCATAGGCGACCGGCAGCTCGATGTACTTGATGCCCGCGGCGGCGCAGGCCTGCATTTCGGCGGCCAGGATCGGACGCGAGGCGTCCGAAATGTCGATCTCGCCGCGGCAGAAGCGCTTGAAACCGCCGCCGGTGCCGGCGATGCCCACCGTGACGCGCACCTTGCCGCGCTTCTGGATCTGGAATTCTTCGGCCACCGCTTCGGTGATCGGGAACACCGTGCTGGAACCGTCCACCTTGACGGTGGACTGCGCGGCGGCGATGTGCGGCGCCGCGGACAGCGCCAGCGCGGCCAGCGTCAGCATCGTGTTGAAGGGTCGGAATTTCATGGCTTGTCCTCTTTAGGCTTCAGGGATATTCAGGGTACCGGCACCGCGACCGGGCTCGGCAGTGTTCCGCGCAGTTCCTTTTCGACATCTTCGAGCCGCGTATGGCGCACATCCTTGCCGTGCACCATGTAGATCACGTATTCGCAGAGGTTCTTGGCGTGATCGCCAACGCGCTCCAGCGAGCGCACCACCCACATCACATCCAGCGAGCGGCGGATCATGCGCGGGTCTTCCATCATGAAGGTGATGCACTGGCGCTGGATGGCCTCGTACTCGTCGTCGACGGCGCGGTCGCGCCGCGCCACCTGCAGCGCCAGCTCGGCATCGAGCCGGGCGAAGGCATCCAGCGCATCGTGCACCATCGAAGAGACCAGCTGCCCGAAGTGGCGCAGCTCGCGATAGCGGCTGGATGGCCGCTCGCGCCCCGCCAGGCGCGCGGCGATGGTGGCAATCTTCTCGCCCTCATCGCCGATGCGCTCCAGGTCGGTGATGGTCTTCAGCACCGCAATCAGCAGGCGCAGATCCGAGGCAGCCGGGCTGCGCGTGGCGAGGATGCGGCTGCAGTCCTCGTCGATGGTGCGTTCGAGCTGGTTCACCAGCAGTTCTTCCCGCGCCACCGTCAGCAGTACCTGCGAGTCCGCATCCACAATCGCGCCGAGCGCCTGTGACAGCTGGCGCTCGACCAGTCCGCCCATCTCCAGCACGCGGCTGCGTACCCGTTCCAGGTCTTCGTTGAAACGGCTGGAAATGTGATGACTGAGTGCTTCGGTATCCATCGCTGCTTCCTGTCAGAACTTGTAGTTCAGATCCAGCTGCAGGCGCTTGTAGTCGCGGTCGCGGCCGGTACTACCCGACGCCACGCCATCGATGAAGCGCGTGTTCATGAAGTAGGTGCCGTTCAGCGTCCAGTTGGTGGCCGGAACATAGGCGGCCTTGATGACACTGCCGTTACCGTCGGTCAAGCCACCGTTGAAGTCCGAGTCATGGAACCCGCCCCAGATGGCATCCTTTTCAGACACCTGGTAGACATAGCCGATCTCCCAGGTCCCGGCGGCGGCAGCGCGGTTGAAGGTAATGCCGAACGAGGTGGCGGTGTCCAGCTTTTCGTTGGCCACCGGATTGACCTCGGCCTTGGTGTTCTTCATGTAGTCGGCGAACACTGTGACCGGGAAACGGCCCAACTTGAAGTCGGCCTGCACCAGCGCCTGGACCATGTTGAAGTCGCTGGCCAGCGCACTGCAACCGCTGTCGGCGGCGCCATTGTTGTCATAGGTGGTATTGCCGTTGGTGCTGCCCGAGAACGCGGCGTTGATGTTGCAGGTGCTGGCCGCTGTACCCGCCAGCGCGGTGGCCGAGGCCACCTCGTCCTTCACATGCGTGATATCGAAATAGCCCAGCGCGCCCAGCAGATTCACGCTGCCCACCGGCTGACGGAAGGCCAGCTGCGCGCCCACCATCTTGGCGTCGGTGCGGCCGGCAGCCCGGCTGGCCGTGGCGGTGTCGTTGGCATGGCGCTCGCCGAGCCAGGTGTAGTACAGGCCCGCCGACCAGGGACCCGTGGCCAGTTTCACCGCCGCGCCTTCCGGAGTCAGATCGCCGTCCCAGAAATAACTGGCGGTGCGGATCCAGGGCTGCGGCTGCTTGCCCAGCACCACGTTGGCGAAGCTGGCGGCTTTCCAGTCCACATAGGCCAGGTCGATGCCCAGCGACTTGCGCGACCAGGCTTCGCCCAGTGTCTGGTTGGTCGAACGCGGGTTGTCGTCACCGGTATTGACCGTCGACAGCTGGATGCGGCCGTTGATCTTGTCGTTGACCTTTGCAGCAACGCCGAAGCGCAGGCGGATGCGATCGCGCTGGCGCGAGCTGGCGTCGATATTGGTGGCCGGCTCGTCCTGGATCAGCTCGTAGCGGTAACGCAGATCGCCGCTCCAGGTGTACTTGGAAACGGCAGTCTTCAGGTTGCTCACATCCACGGCCTCCTGGGCGGCTTCCTTGCGGGCACCCTGGGCATTGGACTTCAGGTACTCGACCTCGGACTGCAGGCGTTCGATCTGTTCCTGGATCTGTTGCAGGCGGTCGGTGGTCTCGGGGGCATTCTGGGCCAGGGCCGGCGTGGCCAGCAGCGCGGCGGCACCAGCAATCAGGGTCTTCTTCACAGTGTTCTCCCATGCGGAATGAAGCTGGCAGGCTTTATACGTATGGCTGGTGACAGTTTTGTGTCACCGCAGTGCATGTCATCTGTCTTACGCGCGACTTGACAGTTTTGTTGCAGCCCGATAACACCTGCGGGCCGCTCGGTGGCGCTTGCTCCCCGCCCGGCCGCGCCGTATAAGGCGCGTGCCCTTTACGATCCGCGCCACAGGAAGCCATGTCCGCGACGCTTGAGCTGACCCAGGATCTGATTGCCCGCAATTCGATCACCCCCGCCGACGAGGGCT
>JAIBJM010000113.1 GCA_020029535.1 Gammaproteobacteria bacterium
AGTCGCCGAGGCTCGCGATCTTGCCATACCAGCCGGGTGCGCCGTCGCTGCTCACGGGCACTGGAACTCCCCGAGTTCGCGCAGGCGGAACGGGTTCTGCACGCTGCTGGCGAGCACCTCGAACTGGGCCCGCCGGCCATCGACAGAGAAGGTCACGACGAAGCGCTCGGGCTGCTGGGTGGGATCGATATTGACCTTGTCGAACATGCGGAACAGCGCCCACGGCCCCTCGGTGGTCAGGCCCGACACCCCGCTCGGGCCGGCCGGCTGGATCTGCACGCGCACCTGCGAACTGCCGCGCGGGCCGGGCCACGACACGCTCTGCGGCACCTGCGGACCGTGGCTGTACTTGACCAGTTGGCCGTCGACATCGAGGACGAACTGGGTGATCTCCGCATCCATCGAGATCGGCTTGAACTCGAGCTTGAGGCCGGCGGTGCGCCCGCCGCTGTGGAAGAACACCTCGCGGATGACCTGTGCGCGCTGGAACTGGATCAGCGACGCCGGCCCGCCGACCGGCGCGTCGTTGATTCGGCGAAAGCTCCACGGCCGGGTCGAGGTGTCGACCAGTTGCGCAAGGTTCTTCTGGAAGAACTCGTCCATCTTGCCGCCCGGCGCGAACAGGGTGGCAAAGTCGTCCTGCGTCGCGTCGCGGGTGGAGGAACGCGCCAGCGGATAACGCCCGGCGATGGCTTGGCGGCAGAATTCGCCGACCTGTGCGGTGATCGCTTCGGTGGTGTTGGCGACGATGGCGCCGCCAACCAGCTTCGCACTGGCATCCGACAGGCTTTGCAGCACCGAGCGCAAGGGCTCGGGCATGCCGGGCGCGGCGGCTTTCACTTTGTTCGGCACGTCCGAGGGCGGCGGCGTGGTCTTGGCCTTGTTCGCAGTGTCGGCAGCATTGAGCATGGTGTGCAGCTCGCCCATCAGGGCCACCGCGCCATCGACCGGCGCCGGCTGCCCCGGCGCGGCGCTGGTCACGTAGCGGCGCAGCGCCTCGAAGCGCTTGTCGACGATGCTTTCGATGGCCTCGCCAGCCGGCCGTGCCGGCGCCGCCTTGGCGTCGCTGCCGAAGATCGACGAGAGCTGCTTCTGCGTTTCCTTGACCTTGTCGGTGGCCTTGTCGACGACGTTCTTCTCGCCCTCCGGCTTGATCAGCGTGGTCTCGCGCGAGGCCGCGCGCAAGAACGGCACCATCGGGTTGTCGATCGCCGAGAGCATGCGCGCCGAGTCGATGCTCTGCTGCAGGCTGCCGGGGCGGATCAGCTTGACATCGTTGAGGAAGTCTTCCCAGATCTTGGCGTAGTCGGTCAGGTAGAGCCGGCGCACGTCTTCGGTCAGGCGTGTGCGCGCCGCCGGGTCGGTGAAGCGGCCGAGGGCACCGCCGTCCTTGCTGCCCATCACCCAGCCTTCCTCGTCGGCCAACTGGTTGGCGACCTTGTCTGCCTCGCGTTTGAAGGCCTTGTAGTAGCCGTCGAACGTAAATAAACCGGGCACGCCCTTGGTGAGCGGCTGACCGCTCACCCGCGCGAACACCAGCGGCGCGGCCGGGCCGGCAACCTTGGGCAGGGTGAACTCGGCGATGTCGCCGCCCACACCCTGGCGCTTCAGGCGGCTGTACACACGATTGGCCAGCGGATATTGCGCGAGCATCGTGCGCACCGAGGCGATCAGGTTCTGGTCGGCCGGTACCGGACTGGCCACGGCGCCGCGTTCGAGCAGCGCGTCGAGGTGGTCTTCGAGCGCCTTGCGCTGATCGAGCGTGGTTTCGCGCGGCAGGCTGCGATCCCAGTCGAAGGTGATCCAGGCCTTCAGCGCGTCGGCATCGAAATGCGCGCTGTCGTTGAGCATCAGGTAGGCCTTGAGTGCTTCGTAGGAGAACTCCAGGTTGCCGGCGTTGGCGCTGCGCAGTTGCTCCTCGACGCGCAGCGACAGGCGCGGCAGCAGGGCGTCGTCCAGCAGGCGCCGATAGGCTTGTTCGGAGGCCGCACCAAGCTTGTCGCCCTGGAACAGGCCGAAGCCCATCGACAGCGGCGCACCGCCGCTCGAGATGTCCGAGGTGGCAGCGAGCTGGTGTATCGATTCGAGCACCGGCATCAGGCCGACCACATCTGTGGTGTTGGCCAGTTGCAGGGCTTCGAGCTGCTTTCGGATCGTCGGCAGTTTGGTTTCGACCTCCGCGACGTAGGCCTGGTTGCGCGAGTAGCTGGTCAGCCACGCCGCACCGGCGCCCGCCAGCAACAGCAGAGCGAGCGCATAGGCACTCCACTGCATCAGCGTGCGCCGGCGCTCCCAGCGCAGGTTGCTGCCGGCCAGACCCTGCTCCCTGAACACCACGTCGTGCAGCAGGCTGGTGATGAAGTAGCTGCGCCCGCTCGATGTCTGCGGGGCGAGCAGCCGGCGCTCCATGCCGAAGGCGCGCGCCAGCGTGCCCATCACGCGATCGATCGGGCTGCCTTCCTGGGTGCCGCTGGTGAAATACACACCGCGTATCAGCGGGGCCTCTTCATACTTCGAGGCGGCAAAAACGCGATCGAGAAAGTCGCCGAGCAGCGCTTTGATGCTGCCGAACTGTTGCGGGAATGCAAAGATTTGCGCCCGCCGGGCGAGGTCGCGCTCGGCCTGCATGCGGTCCATCACACGGTCGATGATGCGCTGTTCGAGCAGATCGAACTCCGCGCCGAAGCCGGCCAGCGGCGTGGCCTTGGAATCCTGGCTGTAGGTGAAGGTATTGCCCCACACCTGCGCGCGTTCTTCCTTGCCGAGCTCGCCGAAGAATTCCATGAAGCCGGCCAGCAGGTCGGTCTTGGTGACCAGCACGTAGATCGGAAAGCGGATCTGGAACTGCTCGTGCAACTCCTGCAGGCGGGCGCGCACCGCGCCGGCGTGGGCCTCGCGCTCCTGCGGCGACTGCTGCAGCAGGTCGGACACGCTGACCGTCAACATCACGCCATTGATCGGACGGCGCGGGCGCGATTTCTTCAGCAGTTCGAGAAAGCCCTTCCAGGCCGCGCTGTCGACCTGGCGGTCGGATTCCTGCGTGGTATAGCGGCCGGCGGTGTCGAGCAGCACCGCTTCGTCGGTGAACCACCAGTCGCAGTTGCGCGTGCCGCCGACGCCCTTGATCGACGCTGTGCCGAACTTCTCGGCGAGCGGGAACTGCAGGCCCGAGTTGATCAGAGCGGTGGTCTTGCCCGAACCCGGTGCGCCGATGAAGATGTACCAGGGCAACTGG
>JAIBJM010000019.1 GCA_020029535.1 Gammaproteobacteria bacterium
CCGGATATAAGGTCGCAATCTGTCCGCTACCTCCGATCAAGAACGTCGTTGCAGTCGGGGACGGGTCCATATAAGGGCATGCCCCAGCACGCGCCGCCTTGAGCGATCACAAGGTCAGCAGTTCCACGTCCGGGCGCTAGCGACGATGGCGTGGTGGCGGGCCGCGACGCGGGCCTCCGCCGCCGGGACGTCCGCCACCCGGACGCCCGCTACGGCGGGGACCGCCATGGTCAGGAGCCGAGGCTTCGCGTGGCGGTGCTTCCAGCTTGGGCAGCGAATCCGGGTTGAAACTACCCACCGGAATCTTGTGGCCGATGTAGTCCTCGATGTCGGGCAGCGAGATGGCGTATTCCTCGCAACCGAAGCTGATGGCATCGCCGCTGGCGCCGGCACGCGCGGTGCGGCCGATGCGATGCACGTAGTCGGCGCAATCCTGCGGCAGGTCGAAATTGAACACATGACTGACGTCGGGAATGTGCAGGCCGCGCGAGGCCACGTCGGTGGCGATCAGCACTGCCAGCTTGCCCTCGTGGAATTCACGCAGGAAGCGCAGCCGCTTGTTCTGCGGCACATCGCCTGACAGCGCCTGCGCGTTGACGCCATTGGCCCGCAGCGTCGCTTCCAGCCGCTCGGCCATCCGGCGTGTGTTGACGAACACCATGGTGCGATGCGCTTCGAACTGGCGCAGCAGCCCCACCAGCAGGGGAATCTTTTCCTGCATGGCCGGGAAGTAGATCAGCTGCGTGACGCGATCAATGGTGACCTTGTCCGGCTCGATCTGCACCAGCTCGGGGTTGTTCATGTGTTCGTAGGCCAGCTCGAGCACGCGCTGCGACAACGTGGCGGAGAACAGCATCGATTGACGGCGATCCGGGGGCGGCAGCCGCCGCATGAAGTAGCGGATGTCGGCGATGAAGCCCAGATCGAACATGCGGTCCGCTTCGTCCAGCACCAGCACCTGCACATGGCGCAGGTCATAAACCTGCTGCTTGTAATAGTCGATCAGCCGGCCCGGCGTGCCGATCAGCACATCGACGCCGTCTTCGAGCTGACGACGCTGCTTGTCGTAGTCGGTGCCGCCGAACACCACGGCGAGCTTCAGTCCGGTGTGCCGGCCCAGCACCGCCGCATCCTTGTGGATCTGCACCGCCAGTTCGCGCGTGGGCGCGATCACCAGTGCCCGCGGCGCGGTGGCTGGACGGGCGCTGTCGGCAGGGCGCTGCAGCAGACTCTGGTACAGAGCCGCCAGGAATGCCGCGGTCTTGCCGGTGCCGGTCTGTGCCTGGCCGGCAATGTCCCGGCCGGTCAATGCCACGGGCAGTGTCTGCGCCTGGATGGGTGTGCAAAAGACGAAGCCGGCTTCGAGAATGCCCTGCATCAGGGTGGAATGCAGCGGCAGGGCCGCGAAGGCCAGGCTGCTCAGGTGTGCGTCGCTCATGCTGTTATGGGTCGATTGTCCATGTATTGATCCGCCGACTTGCAAAGCGCCCCGGAAAGGGCTAAAAAGTGCTCAAGCAGCGGCTTCTCTGTCCGCGACTATCAAACCTCAGACACAAGTGTAACCGCTAGACGCCAGTCCGTGCGCCGGCTCATTTAGAAGCCGCGATATCCATACCCAATCAGAGCTCGAGCCATATTTCATCCTTCAAGCCGTTCTGCCAATCCGTTCTGGAGGCGCTACCCGCGTGAGTAACGAACACATACTGCACACATCCGATACCCGATTCGATGCCGATGTCCTCAAGTCGGACAAACCGGTATTGCTGGATTTCTGGGCCGAATGGTGCGGGCCATGCAAGATGATTGCACCCATCCTTGATGAGCTGGCGGTTGAATACAAGGACCGCCTGCGTATCGCCAAGTTGAACATCGATGAGAACCCGCAGACCCCGCCGCGCTTCGGCATTCGCGGCATTCCGACGCTGATGCTGTTCAAGAACGGCACCGTCGAGGCGCAGAAGGTCGGCGCCCTGTCGAAATCGCAGCTGGCCGCCTTCCTGGACCAGAATCTGTGAGGGGGTATCTGGGCAATCAGGGTCGTAATGGCCGACCCAA
Source organism: Gammaproteobacteria bacterium (assembly GCA_020029535.1). Taxonomy (GTDB): domain Bacteria; phylum Pseudomonadota; class Gammaproteobacteria; order Steroidobacterales; family Steroidobacteraceae; genus FEN-1191. The sequence goes on from JAIBJM010000019.1 coordinate 2,056, forward strand.
CAAGGGACCGCGTCACGGCAACCGTGACGGCAATCGCGACAATCGCGATGTGAATCGGGGCAACGTCGGTGGTCGTCCGGACGATCACATGATGGATATGGAGCCGCTGGGCGACGACGACGCCGAGATCATCAGTCCGGCGGATCTCGACCGCTCGCGCAGCTCGATGAACCTGACGGCGCTGAAGGCCAAGCCGATTCACGAGCTGGTCAAGCAGGCCGAGGCCATGGGCCTTGAGAGTGTGGCCCGCTCGCGCAAGCAGGACATCATCTTCTCGATCCTGAAGGCGCATGCCCGCAACGGCGAAGACATCTACGGCGACGGTGTGCTGGAAATACTGCAGGACGGCTTCGGCTTCCTGCGTTCGGCTGACGGTTCGTATCTGGCCGGCCCCGACGACATCTATGTTTCGCCGAGCCAGATCCGCCGCTTCAACCTGCGCACCGGCGACACCATCTCCGGCCTGATCCGGCCGCCCAAGGATGGCGAACGCTATTTCGCGCTGCTGAAGGTCGGTGAGATCAATTTCGATTCGCCGGACAGCTCGCGCAACAAGGTGCTGTTCGAGAATCTGACCCCGTTCCATCCGACCAAGCGTCTGAAGCTGGAACGTGGCAATGGCAGCACCGAAGACCTGACCGCGCGCACCATCGATCTGGTGGCGCCGATCGGCAAGGGCCAGCGCGGCCTGATCGTCTCGCCGCCCAAGGCCGGCAAGACCATGCTGCTGCAGAACATTGCCACGGCCATCACCGCCAACCATCCCGAGGTCTACCTGATCGTGCTGCTGATCGATGAGCGGCCCGAGGAAGTGACCGAGATGCAGCGCACCGTGAACGGCGAGGTGGTGTCCTCGACCTTCGACGAGCCGGCCGCGCGTCACGTGCAAGTGGCCGAGATGGTGATCGAGAAGGCCAAGCGCCTGGTCGAGCACAAGAAGGACGTGGTGATCCTGCTCGATTCCATCACCCGTCTGGCGCGTGCCTACAACACCGTGGTGCCCTCATCGGGCAAGGTGCTGACCGGCGGCGTGGACGCCAACGCGTTGCAGCGCCCAAAGCGCTTCTTCGGCGCCGCGCGCAACATCGAGGAGGGCGGTTCGCTGACGATCCTGGCCACCGCGCTGATCGATACCGGCTCGAAGATGGACGATGTCATCTACGAGGAATTCAAGGGTACCGGCAACAGCGAAATCCACCTGGATCGCCGCATTGCCGAGAAGCGCGTGTACCCGGCCTTCAACATCAACCGTTCCGGCACCCGCAAGGAAGAGCTGATCACCGATCAGGCGGAACTGGCCAAGATGTGGATCCTGCGCAAGCTGCTGCATCCGATGGACGAGTTGGCCGCGATCGAGTTCCTGCTCGACAAGATGAAGGATACGAAGACCAATTCGGAATTCTTCGAAGCGATGAAGCGTTGATGCGTGCGGGGCCGGCGTCAGTCGGCCCCGCAGCCCACCGCCTCGCGTCCCAAAGCGGAGCTATCGATGCAGAAGATCATCTCCATCCTTGGCCTTGCGATTCCTTTCCTGATGACGGCCGGCATTTCCCGGGCGCAGCTGCTGCCACCGAACGAGGCAGGCGTCACGATGGGGCACGTGCACCTGAATGTGCGCGACGTCGAAGCGAGCAGGAAATTTTTCCTGCGCCTTGGCGGAGCTCCGGTCAAATTGGGCAAGACCGAAGGGATCCAGTATCCGGGTGTGATTCTTTTCCTGACGAAGGCCGATGCGGTCGGCGGCATGGAAGGCTCCGCCGTCGATCACATAGGGTTCCTGATGAAGGATGGTGCTGCATTCCTCACCCAGCTCAAGGATGAGGGCGTAAAAACTGTCAGCAACGGCGTGAACACCCAGGGACAGGCCTATGGCGGCTACGTCTACAGCCTGGATGGCGTGAAGATCGAAATCATCCAGCGCTCGGGGGGCGCCGCGCCCGTGCAATTCGAGCACATCCATTTCTTCGCAGCCGACCCGGGGCCGGGAGGCGGTCCGGGGTGGTCGGAACTGCAAAGCTGGTACACGAAAGTGTTTGGCGCGAACGCCACGCTGACGACCCTGGTCAATCCGGCCCAAGGCAATGCGGCGTCGGCGCCGATGTCCCAAAGTATTCTCGCCGGAACCCCGCTTCGGTTCTCGCCTGCGTCTTCCCGCGCGCCGACCAAGGGGCGCGCCATGGATCACATCGGCTTCGAGGTAAAAAACCTGGAAGCCTTCTGCAGGCAGCTCCAGGCGAAGGGGATCAAGCTTGACGTTTCTTATCGTAAGGAAGACGGCGTCGGAACCGCGTATCTGACTGACCCCGCAGGCACGTATATAGAGTTGACCGAAGGCTTGGACCGGCTCTAGCTTTCAGTCTTCATGGTGAATTGACCCGGTTCGCCGCATTCGCTACGGTTTTCCGGTTCCGGCACTTCGTCTCCATGAGAGGGGAATTCCAATGAAACATAGTCAAGTACTCGGCGGACTGGCGGTTTTGACGATGGGCGTCGCGCTCGCGCAGGCACCGGCCAACATGAGCTTCTTCGTCACCAGCGCAAATCCCGGCAAGGGTGGCAATCTCGGCGGCCTGGCGGGCGCCGATGCTCACTGCCAATCGCTGGCAACCGCGGTCGGCGCAGGCGGCAAGACCTGGCATGCATATCTGTCAACGGACACCGTCGATGCGAAAGACCGCATCGGCACCGGGCCGTGGCGCAACGCCAAGGGCGAACTCATCGCGCAGAACGTCGCGGATCTGCACAGCGCGAACAACAAGATATCGGCGGCAACGGCGCTCAACGAGAAGGGCGTTGCCCCGAACTACCTTGGCGGCAACCCGCCTGCGCCGCTGGCTCAACCGCTGCAGCACGATCTGCTGACGGGCACCAACGAGGACGGCACCAGGAATGCGGCCACGTGCAACAACTGGACCGATAGCGCAGACGCCAAGGCGATGCTTGGCCACCCGGACCGGCTCGGCCGCAATCCCGGTGTGAACTCCTGGAACGCGATTCACCCCTCGGCAGGCTGCTCGCTGGAGAAGCTGGCAGTCTCGGGCGGCGCCGGCATGTATTACTGCTTCGCGACGAACTGATCGCTTTCCGGAATCCCTGGAACGTTCATTTGCAAGGTGCTGCATGTTTAGAGCCATTGGTTTGGCCATCGCCAGTCTGATCCTGCCCGCCGGCGTCGTATCAGCCGCCGGGCAGAAGCCCAGCCTTCCGGATTGGAGCGGAACGTGGGTGAACATCACTGGAATCTACTTTGCCAATCCGGGAACTTTTCGGCCGCTGCAGAACGCCGGAACTTTCACGAATCCCCCGCCTTTGAACGCCGAGTACGACAAGAAGTGGAAGGCGACGCTCGCTGCCTCCGCGAGCGGCGAACCGATCAACGATCGGCGCGCGGATTGCCTTTGGCCCGGGGTGCCGGCGATCAATCTCTCGCCCATGCCGAGCGAGTATGTGATCTCGCGCGACAGGGTGGCGATCCTCAACGAATCCACCGGCGGATTCCGCCTCATCTACACGGATGGCCGCGAAGTTCCCGAAGACCTTGATCCCAGCTACAACGGTTTTTCCACCGGTCACTGGGAGGGCGACACGCTGGTGGTCGACACAGTGGGGCTGCGTGCCGACGTCACGATTGATCAAAGCGGCATAGAGCACAGCGACCGGCTGAAGGTTCGTGAGCGTATCCGGAAGATCGCCCCCGACCTTCTGGAAGACGAGATCACGATGACGGATCCTGCTGCCTTCACCAAACCGTGGAAGGCCAAGGTCCAATATCGCCGCATGCCGCCGGGACCAGCCAACCGCATCATGGAGTTTGTCTGTCTGGACAATAACCGCAATGGGGTTGGCGCCGATGGCAGCACCTATACGCTCGGCCCGGACGGCAAGCCCCTGAACGGGCCGGCGAAATAACCTGCACGCTGACAGCTGTGGCGTTGCGGGCGGTACAATGCAGGCGCCGTCTCGATGCGGGACGGGATTTCGAAGTGGAGTATTGAACGCATGGCTACGATTCGCGACGTTTCGATCATCGACACGAACACGGCAACGGCCAGACAGGTGCCGTCCGGCCTCGAACGGCTGGTATGCGGGCCCGAGCTCACCGGATCGAAGAACCTCACGGTGTACCGGCGCACGATCGAGGCCGGCAAACAGCTCGAGGTGCAGTCCGGCGCGGACTATCACCTGCTGTACCTGATGCAGACACCGAAACAGGGCACAGTGGAATACAAGGGCAAGTCGCACGCGGCCGAAGAAGGCGCGGGCGTGCTGCTGGTGCCGGGCGAATCGGCGCGCATCGAGGTCTCGGGCTCGAGCGCGGATCTGCTGCACATGGTGGTGCCGAACCCGCCGGCGGCCGTCGAGGATGGCCTGCCGGGCGGGCCGGGCTATTTCTTCAATCGCAAGACGCTGCGTGGTTTAAGCGATGCCAGCGGCGGCCGCGTGCGCCGGTTCTGCGCCGAGTCGGCCGTGCGGCTGCTGGACGGCAGCCGGCTCACGTCCACGAACGCGATCCAGGCCGGCGAGATGCACTACCACGACGGTGGTTCGTCGCCGTACCACCTGCATACCGGCACGCCGGCGAATCCCGACGGTGCCGCGCACGTTTACATGACGTTCAAAGGCCGCGGCAAGGTCGAGGTCGGCGACACGGCGCAGGAAATCGAGCCCGGCACGCTGGTGTTTTTCCCGCCCGGTGTGCCGCATCGGCTGCGCGCGCACGGCGGGCCGCTCGACTACTTCGAGATCCAGGCGTGGCGCAGCTTCAAGACCAAGATCCTGAGCGAGGAAGCGCAGGGCCTGAAGTGGTTCTATGAGCCCGAGAAGCCCGGCGCGGCGCCCGTCGAGTGGAACCAGAGCTAGGGTCGCTTCTTCGCATGAAGCGGACTGTAGGCTGCATCACAAATACGCACGTCGCCATGGGGCGACTGTAGCGCGGGCCGGCAGCGCTGCGGGATCATCACGGCATGAACCGCAGCAGACTTTTACGCACTCGCCATACAGTGCTGGCAGTTGCGCTGACGGCTGCAGCCGTCAGCGTTGCGGCCGCCGAGCCGGCCACTGAATCCTTCACGCCCAGCCCCATCCACGATCGCCTCGCGATCCGCGCCTCGTACTTCAGGGGTTCGGTCAGCACCGATGCGCGCATCGATGACACCGCGGGTGGTGGCATCGGCACGGCGTTTTCGGCCGAAGACGATTTCGGTCTGACCGACGGCATGCACAAGGCACGGGCGGAGCTGCTGATCCGCCTGCGCGAGCGCGGCAAGCTGCGCGTCGATCTGTTCGACCTGGCGCGCAAAGGCGCGGTGGTGCTGAACCGCACCGTCGAATACGGCGATCAGACCTACACGCTGGGTGAGCGCGTGAATTCGCAGCTGGATTGGCGCGCCTTGAATTTCACCTGGACCTATTCGTTGCTGCACAACGATCGTTTTGAACTCGGGCCGGGACTGGGCCTGCATCTGATCCAGGCCGAATCGACGGCAGCGGTGCCGACGCGGTCGGCGCGCGAGAGCTTCGATGGCTCGGGGCCCTTCGTGACGCTGGCGGTGGATGGCGTATGGCGCATCTCGCGGCGTTTCGCGTTCTCGGCGCGCGCGCAGTGGCTGGAGCTCACTGTCAGCGACATCACCGGCATGCTGGCCGACTATCACGCCGATCTGCAATTCCGCTGGCGTCCGAATCTGGCATTCGGCTTGGGTTGGCAGAGCAACCGGATGAAGCTCGATGCGCCGGAGGAAAATCCCGGTGGCAGCATGACCTTCAATGTGGGCGGACCGGAGTTGTTCCTGCGCGCCAGCTTCTAGTAGCGTTGTCGCATGAGCGGCAAGCTGTTGCCGGCCATCGCCTTTCCTCCATTGGTGGGCGAAGCGCCGCGATTGCTGATACTGGGCTCGCTGCCCGGCGTGCGTTCGCTGGCTGCCGGCGAGTATTACGCGCACCCGCGCAATGCCTTCTGGCCCATCATGGGTACCTTGTTCGGCGCGCACCCGGAGCTGCCTTATGCGTTGCGCACCGTGACGCTGACTGCTGCCGGCGTGGCGGTCTGGGATGTGCTGGCGCAGGCGCGCCGTCCAGGCAGCGCCGATGCCGACATCGAGCTCGACAGCGCCCGCGTCAATCCCTTTGCTGAATTCCTCACCCGGAACCCGGGCATACGCTGCGTGGCTTTCAACGGCACCGCGGCAGCAGTGCTGTATCGGCGCCGCGTGTTGCCGCAGCTGGTGCCGGCGCTGGCGCAGATTCCGCAGCGGCTGTTGCCATCCACCAGTCCAGCGCACGCCTCGCTCAGTCTGGCCGCCAAGCTGCGCCGCTGGCGGGCACTGGTCTAGTCGCTGCCGCGTCGGGCCAGGTAGATGCCTGCCAGCAGCACGGCGGCTCCCAGTAGTTGCCAGGACGCCAGCAGCTCGCCAAACAGCAACCAGGCCGCCATCGCCGCCACGACCGGCTGCACCAGCAGTCCGGTGGTGGACAGCTGTACCGGCAGATGCGCCAGCGCATAGGCGATGAAGCACTGGCCTCCCACCTGCGTAACCAGCGCCATCGCCAGCACCACTGTCCAGCCCTGCGACGAAGCGGGCCAGAAGGGTTGGCCACGGAGCGCCGACAGGGCGATGGCCACCGGCAGCAGGATCACTGCGCTGATGGTGGTCGACAGCGCCATCAGATGCAGCGTGTCGACATGACTGCGCGCCGCGCGCACCGTCAGCATATAGGCGGTATAGAACAGCGCTGCGACCACGGCCAGCAGGTCACCGCGCATGCGTGTGCCGCCCAGACTGAAGTGCGGTCCCACCAGCAACACGGCGCCGCCCAGCGCCAGGGCCAGGCCGCCGGCGAACACGGCGCGCGGTCGCTGCCGATACATCAGCCAGACGTACAGCGTGACGAACAGTGGCGCGCAATTGGCCAGCAGCGTGGCATTGGCCACCGTGGTCAGCAGGATCGAGGAATGCCAGACGCCGAGGTCCAGCGCGAAGAACAGGCCCGACAGCAGTGCGGCATTGCGCCAGTGCGCGATGTCGCGCATGGGCGAGCGACCGCCGCGCACGTTCCAGTGTGCCAGCAGCCACAGCAGCGGAGCCGCCAGCGTCAGTCGCCAGAAGGCGCTGGCGACGGGTCCGGTATCCGACAGCCGCACCAGCACCGGCGCAAAGCCGATGCAGCTGCCGCCCAGCAGCAGGATCAGGAAGGCGCCGGTATTGCGCTGGGTCATCGGCCCAGCTGTGCTGCCAGAAAGTCCGCGATGGCGGCGATCGTGACCGGGTCACGCAAGGGTGCGCTGTGGCGCAAGCCGTCGATGACCCGCAGTTCGCCATTGCGCAGCTGTTCGCTGACCTCGACCGCCTGTGCAGCCGGGATCAGCTCATCGGCGCCGCCGTGCACCATCAGCACCGGCATGGGCAACTGCGCTGCCAACTCGCGCGCCGAGAAATGTTCCGGCGTGTTGCCATAGCGGACGCGAAACAGCTGGCGCAGCCGCACCACGACGTCGGCACGCAGCGCCATGGCCAGTGTGTACGACTCGAACAGGTAGCCGATGTCGCGCGGCAGTCCAACCAGCACGGCGGCGCGCAGCGTCGCCGGTGGTGCTTCAGCCAGCCAGGTGGCGGTGGTGAGCGCGCCGAAGGAATGGGCCACCACACCGTGGATGGGGCCGAAGCGCGTTTCCACCGCCGCGATGGCGGCGCGGAAGCCATGCAGATCCACCTGACGGCCGGGGGAGCGGCCGTGCGCCGGTGCGTCGAAGGCCACTACGCGCAGACCGCGCTCGCGCAGCGCGCGAATCACCTCGGCCATGCGCGCGGCGTTGGAGATCCAGCCGTGCACCACCAGCACCGTGGCGCCGCCAGCGGGCCATTCGTAGGCGTACACCGGGCCCAGCCGGGTGGGCAGGCGATGCACGTGCGCGCCGGCCAAAAACAGCAGCTCTGCGCTGTTGAGGCGGCGCGAGAAAGGGGTCAGGAACAGCCGCATGGCCACGCGGGCGGCAAGCCCTGGGCTCAGCGCCGTCAGCATGCGGAACAGCCACTGCATCCGCCGACGCAGCACCGGCGACAGCCCGGGCACCAGACGCTGGCCGGCTGTCGCAGGGTCTGTCTTCATCCAGTCAGGACCGTTCGCGCGCCAGGGCGCGGTGGCCGATGTCGCGTCGGTACTGCATGCCATTGAAATGAATGGCATTGGTGAGCGCATAGGCCTGTCGTTGCGCCTCGGCGACGCTGGCCCCCAGACCCACGGCGCACAGCACCCGGCCCCCGCTGCTGACGATGTGCTGGCCCGACACTGCGGTCCCGGCGTGGAATACCTTGCCGGGCAGCCTGGCGGCGGCCTCGAGGCCTTCGATGGCATCGCCGGTGCGCACCGTATCGGGATAGCCCTGCGCGGCCAGCACCACGCCCAGAGACGCGCGGGGATCCCAGCGGGCTTCGACCTGGTCCAGGCGGCCGTCGAGCGCGGCTTCGCACAGTTCGGGGAGGTCCGATTGCAATCGCGCCATCACCGGTTGCGCCTCGGGATCGCCGAAGCGGCAGTTGTACTCGATGACCCTGGGCGCGCCATCGGCGCCAATCATCAGGCCGGCATACAGAAAGCCGGTGTAGGGCATGCCATCGGCGGCGAGGCCGCGGATGGTGGGTTCGATGACTTCGCGCATCACGCGCGCATGCACGGCCGGTGTCACCACCGGCGCCGGCGAATAGGCGCCCATGCCACCGGTGTTCGGACCGGTGTCGCCATCGCCGATGCGCTTGTGATCCTGCGAGGTGGCGAAGGGCAGGGCATGACGGCCGTCGGCCATCACGATGAAACTGGCTTCCTCGCCTTCGAGGAATTCTTCGATCACCACTTCGTCGCCGGCGTCACCGAAGCGTCCGGCGAACATGGCCTCGGCCGCTGCGATGGCCTCGGCGGTGGTGGCCGCGATGATGACGCCCTTGCCGGCAGCCAGCCCGCTGGCCTTGACCACCAGCGGCGCGCGTTGCGCGCGCACCCAGCCAGCGTCGAAATTGTCGCGCCTGAAGGTGCGATAGGCTGCGGTGGGAATGCCGTGACGGCGCAGGAATTCCTTGGTGAAGGCCTTGGAACCTTCGAGCTGTGCCGCGGCGCGCGTCGGTCCGAAACAGCGCAGGCCCTGCGCCTGGAAGGCATCGACGATGCCGGCCACCAGCGGCGCTTCGGGACCGATCAGCGTCAGATCGACCCGCTCTGACTGCGCCAGCTGCAGCAGCGCGTTGAGGTCGGTGGTGGGCACCTCCACATTGCGGACGCGTGCTTCGGTGGCCGTGCCGGCATTGCCGGGCGCCACCAGCACTTCGCTGACGCGGGGTGAGGATGCGCACTTCCAGGCCAGCGCATGCTCACGCCCGCCATTGCCGACGATCAGGATCTTCATCGGGGCCTAGTGCCTGAAGTGGCGCATGCCCGTGAACACCATCGCCAGGCCATGCTCATCAGCGGCGGCGATGACTTCATCGTCGCGTTTGGAGCCGCCGGGCTGGATGATGGCGGTGATGCCGTAGGAGGCCGCCACGTCGACGCCATCGCGGAACGGGAAGAAGGCATCCGAGGCCACCACAGCACCCCGCACTTCAAGCTTTTCATCGCTGGCCTTGATGGCGGCGATGCGGGTGGAATAGACGCGGCTCATCTGGCCGGCGCCGACACCCACGGTGCGACCATCGCGCGCAAACACAATGGCATTGGATTTGACGAACTTGGCCACGCGCCAGGTGAAACGCAGGTCGGCCAGCTCGCGCGCATCGGGGGCACGCCGGGTCACCACGCGCAGATCCTCGGGCTTCAGTTCGCCGCCGTCGCGATCCTGTACCAGCAGGCCGCCATTGACGGTCTTCAGTTCGTAGTCGTCGCCGGTGTCGGCGGCCAGATCGCCGGTGACCAGCACGCGCAGGTTGGCCTTGGCCGCCAGCAGCGCCAGCGCCTCGGCTTCGATGGCCGGCGCTGCCAGCACTTCGGCGAACTGCCGCGCGAGGATTTCGCGCGCGGTGGTGGCATCCAGCGGCCGGTTGAAGGCGATGATGCCGCCATAGGCCGAAGTGGGATCGGTGCGATGCGCGCCGTCATAGGCCTCAAGCAGCGTACTGCCCAGCGCCACACCGCAGGGGTTGGCGTGCTTGACGATGACACAGGCCGGCTGTTCGAACTGACGCACGCATTCGATGGCGGCGTCGGCGTCGGCGATGTTGTTGTACGACAGCTCCTTGCCCTGCACCACGCGCGCGCTGCCCACCGAGCCGCCACGCGCGGTCGGGCTGCGATAGAAGGCGCCGCGCTGATGCGGGTTCTCGCCGTAGCGCAGGTCCAGTGCCTTGTCGAACACCAGCGGCAGCCGGGTCGGGAAGCGCTCCAGTGGCAGCTGCGTCTGCCGCATCAGATAGCTGGCCACCATGGTGTCGTAGCCGGCCGTGTGCGCGAAGCATTTGGCGGCCAGCATCGATCGAGTGTCGATTGAACTGTCGCCCGCGCTGTCGATTTCGCCCAGCACTTGCGCATAGTCGGCCGGATCGACCAGCACGGTTACATCGGCGTGATTCTTGGCTGCGGCGCGCAGCATGGCCGGACCACCGATGTCGATGTTCTCGACCGCGTCGGCGTAGCTGCAGTCCGGTCTGGCGATGGTGGCGGCAAAGGGATAGAGATTGACCACCAGCAGATCGATGGGCTCGATGCCATGTTCAAGCATCACCGCATCGTCGATGCCGCGACGGCCCAGCAGTCCACCGTGGATGCGCGGATGCAGGGTCTTGACCCGGCCGTCCATGATCTCGGGGAAGCCGGTGTAGCCGGCGACTTCCTGGACCGGAATTCCTTCGTTAATCAGCAGCTTGGCAGTGCCGCCGGTGGACAGCAGCTGGATGTTGCGCCGGACCAGTTGCCGAGCCAGATCGACAATGCCGGTTTTGTCGGAGACCGACAGCAGCGCGCGGCGGATCGCCATGGTTTATTCAGCGAGGCCGAGTTCGCGCAGCTTCTTGCGCAGGGTCGCCCGGTTGATGCCGAGGATGCCGGCGGCGCGGGTCTGGTTGCCGGCCGAGTAGTCGAGCACAGCGCGGAACAGCGGCTCTTCGACTTCGCGCAGCACCATGTCGTAGAGCCGGGCCGGACGATGGCCATTGAGGCTGGCGAAGTAATCGCTCAGCACGCGTTCGGTGTGATTGCGCAGCGGCAGTTCCTTGCCCTGGGTTCGACTCATAGATCCATCTCGTTGTTATCGGTTCAGGCTGCGATACCCGCTTCCGTCCTCCCGTCAAACACCCGTTGCGCTGCTGCGAACTGCGACACCGAATCTTCAGCGGCCATCAGTTCGTGCCGCCTTGACTGTGTGTCGGGCTGTCGCTGGCAATACCAGCCGAGATGTTTGCGCGCCATCCGGACCCCTGTGTACTCGCCGTAAAACTCGTACAGGGATTCGAGGTGCTGAAGGATGAGCGCAGTAATCGAGCTCTGCAAGAGCGGCGCAGGAATTTCTGCCGAATTGAGTTGTGCATTGACATGACGAAAAATCCATGGTGAGCCCTGCGCGGCGCGGCCAATCATCACCGCATCGGCGCCGGTGTACTCAAGCACGTAGCGTGCCTGCGCTGCATTGCAGATATCGCCGTTGGCGATCACCGGAATTCTTGCCGCGGCTTTCACAGCGCGGATGGTGTCGTACTCGGCTGCGCCGCGGAACATATCGGTGCGCGTGCGGCCATGGATGGCGATGGCCGCGATGCCGCATTGCTCGGCCAGTGCCGCGATGCGCAAGGCATTGCGGCTGTGTTGATCCGGACCGGTGCGGATCTTGACGGTTACCGGCACTGTTACGGCGCGCACCACAGCGTCGAGCAGCCGACCCACCAGCGCCTCATCGGACAGCAGCGCCGAACCGCATAGCCGGTTGCAGACCTTCTTGGCGGGGCAGCCCAGATTGATGTCGATGATCTGCGCACCGAGTTCGACATTCAGTCGCGCGGCTTCGGCCAGCGGCGCCGGTTCGGAGCCCGCCAGCTGCACGGCGCGTATGCCGGTCTCGCCGCGATGATCCATGCGCCGCTGCGACTTCGAAGTGCCCCACAGCCGCTGATCCGACGTCAGCATTTCAGCGCCGCACAGCGCTGCCCCGAACTGGTGGGCCAGCTGACGGAACGGCCGATCGCAGATGCCGGCCATGGGCGCCAGCAGGGCCCGGCCGGACAGTTGATACGAACCGATCTGCAGACCCATGGGCGGGGAACCTAGCGGGCGTTGAACACCGGCTCATCGCCGGCGCAGCGCAGTGCATTGCCCGCGGCAGGCAGGCAGACGTCCAGTTCGAAGCTGGTGGCGGTGTCGCCGGGATCGGCGACGGCGATGGTGGAATCCACACGCTGGCCCGCTGTCATGAAGCGCGCGTCGGTACTCTTCGGCGGCAGATATTCGGCAGGCGACAGATTGCGCGCGGCGAGGCGCTTGCCATAACGATCGAGCAGCGTCAGCCGCAGCAAGGGCATGGGCTGCGGGCGCGTGGCGCGGTTGGCCACGCTGATGCGAATGCGGATGGCATTGCCGCCATTGCCGTCGGCACTGGCGCCCAGCTGGCGCACATCGTAGGCGCCCAGGCTCCAGGCCGGCGTCAGCATCAGGCCCAGTCTCTGATAGATCCCGGTCAGCGGCCCATACCAGGCCGGGCGTGCCGCCAGATCATTGCGCCAGTGATGGATGATCTGCGCCAGCAGCAACAACGCCAGCGCCACGGTTCCCGCCACCCACAGCCAACGCGCCTGGCCGGGCGGCTGCAGTGCGCGGGCGGGTGCGGTAAAGCCGGACATGGAATCGGCGATGGGTACATCGTCAGGGTTGCCATCGCCGTTGCTCTTCTCGCTGCCGTCGTCGGCCAGTTGGCGCGCCACCTGCGCCAGTTCCTGATCCGCATCGTCTTCGGCAAAGAACTCTTCGGTCTGCAATATGCCTTCGCCCTCGAGCACGATGGTCTCGAAGGTGCCGGTGCCATGCGATTCGACGACTTCGGCTTCGTCGTCATTGCCAGCAAGGGCTTCTTCCGGAACGCCTTCATCGAGCTGCAGCTGCACGCCGGATTCAGCCGACGCATCGTTGGCGATGGTGTCGGTGTAGTCGCTGTCGTTGAAGTCTTCGGGCGGCGGCACCTGCAGCGCCGCATGCGGGCGCGTGCTGGTCAGATCGATCGGCGGCTCCTCCGACAGGGCCAGCAGCGCATTGAAAACATTGGAGCAGCGTCCGCAGCGCACATAACCCTGCCCGACGCGCAGGTCAGCGGCAGCGACGGCCAGGCTCAGCGTGCACTTGGGGCAGACAGTGAACATCAGCGACGTGTTCCAGCCAGCGCTATCCACGGCGCCTGTTGGTCGAAAGTTGCGGTATCAAACCACGGCGCGTAAGCCGCTGTCACGGCGCCGACCTGTTCTTCGAGAATTCCGGCCAGTGCAATGCGGCCGTTCCGGCGCAGCAGCGCCGCCAGTGCGGGTGCCAGCTCGATCAGGGTGCCGGCAAGAATGTTCGCCAGCAGCAGATCGACGCCGGCCTGCAGCTGCGCTGAATCCGCACGGATCTGCAGACGTTCAATGACACCGTTGCCGGTGGCGTTGTCCGTGGTGGCGATCAGCGCCTGCGGATCGATATCGAAGCATTGCACCTCACGCGCGCCGAGGCTGGCTGCGGCGATGCCCAGAATGCCCGAACCACAGCCATAGTCGATGACGCGCGCGCCCTTGCAGTCCTGCGCATCCAGCCATTGCAGGCACAGTGCGGTGGAGGGATGTGTGCCGGTGCCGAAGGCCAGGCCCGGATCGAGTCGTACCACCACGGCATCCGGTTCGTTGACGGCTTCGTGCCGTGGGCAGATCCACAATCGCCGGCCGAAGCGCATGGCGTGGAAATCGCGCAGCCATTCGCGCTCCCAGACACGGTCTTCCAGGGTGCTTACCGCAAGTTCTGCCGGTTCCAGCTGCAATGCAGCGCACAGTGCCGGCAGCAGCGTTGTGGTGTTGGCGGCGGCATCGAACAGTGCCTGCACGCGGGTGGCCGGCCACAGCCGGATCTCGCCGGGTGCCGGTTCCAGCACTGCGTCGTCGCGGCAATCGCTGAGCGTCACCGACAGCGCACCGTGCCCGAAACACCAATGCTCGACGTCATCGATATTGCGCGCGCCCAGCTCGAAACTCAGCGCCAGATAGGGCATCGGAATCGGCGGGCTATTTCAGTCCCAGCCGTCGCTCCAGGTAGTGGATGTCGAGCGCGCCGGCCTGAAAGGCCGAATGCGCCAGGATTTCCTGATGGAGCGCGGTGTTGGTCTTGATGCCTTCCACCACCAGCTCGGCCAGTGCGTTGCGCATGCGCGCGATGGCGGTCTCGCGGTTCTCGCCATGCGTGATCAACTTGCCGATCATCGAATCGTAATTCGGCGGCACGTTGTAGCCCGAGTACACATGGCTGTCGACGCGCACGCCGGGGCCGCCGGGCGGGTGCCACAGCCGGATCGGACCCGGCGAGGGCATGAAGGTGCGTGCGTCCTCGGCATTGATGCGGCATTCCAGCGCATGACCGCAGATCCGCACGTCTTCCTGCTTGTACGGCAACTTGTAGCCGCTGGCGATCCGCAGCTGCGCCTTGACCAGATCGATGCCGGTCACCAGTTCGGTGACCGGGTGTTCGACCTGGATACGGGTGTTCATCTCGATGAAGTAGAACTCGTCGTCCTGGTAGAGGAATTCCAGCGTGCCGGCGCTGCGATAGCCCACGGCACGGCAGGCTTCGACGACGCGCTCGCCCATCGTGCGGCGCTGCTCGTCGGTGATGCCGGGCGCCGGCGCTTCCTCGATGACTTTCTGATGGCGGCGCTGCATGGAGCAGTCGCGCTCGCCCAAGCTGATGACATTACCGTAGTTATCGCCCAGCACCTGGAATTCGATGTGGCGCGGCTTCTCCAGGAATTTCTCCATGTAGACCTGGGCATTGCCGAAGGCCGCCAGCGCTTCGGATTTGGTGATGGCAATGGAATGCAGCAGTGCGCCTTCCGCGTGCACCACGCGCATGCCGCGTCCGCCGCCGCCGCCGGACGCCTTGATGATCACCGGGTAGCCGATGTCGCGGGCAACGCGCAGGTTCTCGTCGTTGTCTTCGCCCAGAGGCCCGCTCGAGCCCGGCACGCAGGGCACGCCGGCCTTCTTCATCACATTGATGGCCGACACCTTGTCGCCCATCAGACGGATGGTTTCCGCCTTGGGGCCGATCCAGGTGAAGCCGCTCTTCTCGACGCGCTCGGCGAAATCGGCATTCTCGGACAGGAAGCCGTAGCCCGGATGGATGCCCACCGAGTCGGTAACCTCCGCGGCGCTGATGATGGCCGGCATGTTCAGGTAGCTGTCCTTGGAGGCCGGCGGCCCGATGCACACCGACTCGTCGGCCAGCAAAACATGCTTCAGGTTGGCGTCCGCGGTGGAGTGCACCGCGACAGTCTTGATGCCCAGTTCGCGGCAGGCGCGCAGTATGCGCAGCGCGATCTCACCGCGATTGGCAATGACAATCTTGTCGAGCATGGTTCAGGCGACGATGAACAGTGGCTGGCTGAATTCGACCGGATCGTTGTTCTTCACCAGCACGGCCTGGACCTTGCCTGCAAATTCCGACTCGATCTGGTTCATCATCTTCATGGCTTCGATGATGCATAGCACCTGGCCGACCTTGACCTCATCGCCCACCGAGACGAAGTCCTTCGCGCCGGGCGAGGGCGCCGCATAGAAGGTGCCCACCATCGGGGCCATCACCACATGCTCGCCGGCACGGGCGGCGCGGGCCTGGTTGGCGGCTTCGGCATCGTGCCGGGTCGCGCCGGGCGCGGCGGCCGCAGCCGGTGCGGCGGCAGGCGCCGCGGGCACTGCCTGGACCATTTGCATCTGCGAGCCGACCCGCGAAATCCGCAGCGATTCCTCGCCTTCCTTGATTTCGATTTCAGCTACGCCGGTTTCTTCCAGCAGTTCGATGACTTTCTTGATTTTGCGGATATCCATCCGGAAGGCTCCTTGGCGGCGGTGGTCGGATCAGCCGGAGCTGGACAGTCGGGCAGCTGCGGCGCGTACCGCCAGCTCGTAGCCGATTGGACCCAGTCCGGTGATGGTTCCCACCGCGATGTCGGAAAAATAGGAATGGTGGCGGAAGGCTTCACGTGCCGCGGTATTCGACAGGTGAACCTCGATGAAAGGCAGTTTGGTGGCCAGCAGCGCGTCGCGCAGCGCCACGCTGGTATGCGTCAGCGCAGCAGGATTGAAGATCAGGAAATCGATGCCCTCGGTGGCCGCGGCATGAATGCGGGCGATCAGCTCGTGTTCGGCGTTGCTCTGCGCGGCGATCAGCTGATGGCCCAATTCGGTCGCCAACTGCGCCGAACGCGATTCAATCTCCGCCAGGGTTGCGGTACTGTACTGCTGTGGCTCACGCGTGCCGAGCCGATCCAGATTGGGTCCGTTCAGTAGTAGCAGTCGGGCCATGGTTTTATAAACAATCAGGCCCACTGGGCCGACGGCGCGCAATCTACCCTAAATCGCCGCCGTTTGGGTACTTTAGATGCAAATTCGCGGCAATTAGCGCAAGTCAGGCTGGCTTTGCGCCGCCCCGGACCCGTTCAGTCGCCAGCCGCTTCAGTTGATCCGCAATGCGCTGCCGGGTGGCGGGCAGATCCTGCTTTCCGGCGTCGAGATCGGCAATGGCCGCCAGTATGGCAGCGGCCTCTTCCCTGTGCAGCTCACCCACCTTCACGGCCACGATGCGTTCGCGGCCATCGACGAAAATCGAGAATGGCAGCACCAGCTCCATGCCGAATTTCGCAGCGGCATCGACGCCATCCTGTTCGCCCACCAGCAGCGGATAGTCGACAGCGGTCTTGTTCACGAAGGCCTGCACGGCGTCGTGAAAATCCACGGCAATGCCGACGATCTGCAGCTGCTGTCGGCCATGGCTGCGGTACAGATCGTTCAGCAGCGGAATTTCGCGGCGGCAGGGTATGCACCAGGTGGCCCAGAAATTGATGATGGTGGGTTGGCCGCTGTACTCCTTCAGGGAACGCAGTCTGCCTTGCAGGTCCTGCAGCTGAATGTCGGGGACCTGTTTGGGCACGGCCTGGCCGGCTGGCTGATCCGCTTTGTTGCTGGTATCCGGCGCTGGGGCGGCTGCCACGCTTGCCGCGGCGGGCGGTTCGGCAGGCGTCGGCGGCGGGGCCGCATTGAACTGCCGATACAGCAGGAATCCGCCGACGGCGCAGATCACAGCCACCGCGGCCAGTCCCGGCAATGGACGATTCATGTCCCACTCCGCCTGTTCCGTATCAGGCCGCGCCGGCGCGCGATGACAAAGCCGGCCAATGCAACGATCAGCAGCGATACGGAGGCCGCCAGCCATCGCCAGCGGCTGGCATCGGGCACGGCGTCAGGGGGTGATCCGGGTGCCGGCAACTGCAGCATCAGCAACGCGGTCTGCGGCGGATAGCACAGGCCGGCGTCAGCGCAGCCCTGGTAAGTGGTCTTCAGTGTCACCGGCAGCGGAGTTTCGGCGCGGCGGATCAGCGGCAGCTCCACCACCAGTGAGTTGTAGTACACCACCTGCCGGCCGAAGTACTCGTCAGTGTGTTCGGTGCCCGGCGGCAAGCTGATGGCGCCCAATGCCGGGTCCGCGCCTTCGACGGCGAACTTCAACCGATCGCGATACAGGTAATAGCCGGGGGCAATGATCCAGCTGAGCTGGATGCGTGTTGCATCCAGCGCCGCCGCCTGCAGCTGGAAAGCCTGCTCGACGGGCAGAAAGTCCCGGTCTTGCCGCTTGCCCAGCAATGCGTCCAGCTGGGCATGGGCCAGGCCGCCGATGGCCAGCAGGCAGATGCCCAACAACCCGAGAGAATGTTTCTCGAATGACGTAGAAGGTGGTTTGTAGATCATGATTGAATCATTAGAGAAACAAATTCAGTGCAATGTGTGCAAAACTGTACCCGCAGCATAGCGATTGACGCCCCGTTCCGTCATTTCATGCATTGCCCTTGAAAGCTGACAACTCGCCGCTATGATTAGCAGCCATCGATGGTGAGTGCTAACACTCACCAGACAACGATTCCCATTAAACGCACTTTGAAGGAGTGTCATCCATGAAGATTCGTCCTCTTCATGACCGCGTGATCGTCAAGCGCCTGGAAGCAGAGCGCAAGTCGGCCGGCGGCATCGTGATCCCGGACAGCGCCTCCGAAAAGCCCAGTGAGGGCAAGGTGGTAGCAATCGGCAACGGCAAGATTCTCGAAGACGGCGGCGTGCGCAAGCTCGACGTCAAGGTTGGCGACAAAATTCTCTTCGGCAAGTACAGCGGCACCGAGGTCAAGGTTGACGGTGACGAGCTGATCGTGATGCGCGAAGAAGACATCTTGGCCGTCATCGAGAGCAAGTAAGAGGAAACGACAATGGCAGCTAAAGAAGTACGTTTCGGCGATGACGCACGTTCACGCATGTTCAAGGGCGTCAACATCCTGGCCAACGCCGTCAAGGCAACGCTGGGCCCCAAGGGCCGCAATGCCGTGCTCGACAAGAGCTTCGGCGCCCCCACGGTCACCAAGGATGGTGTCTCGGTCGCCAAGGAAATCGAGCTGAAGGACAAGTTCGAGAACATGGGCGCGCAGATGGTCAAGGAAGTCGCGTCCAACACTTCCGACGAAGCCGGTGACGGCACCACCACCGCCACGGTGCTGGCGCAGGCCATCATCCGCGAGGGTCTGAAGGCCGTGGCCTCGGGCCGCAACCCGATGGACATCAAGCGCGGCATCGACAAGGGCGTGATTGCAGCGACCGAGGAGCTGAAGAAGCTCTCCAAGCCCTGCAAGGACACCAAGGCAATCGCGCAGGTCGGCACCATCTCGGCCAACAGCGACGATTCAATCGGCAATACGATTGCAGAGGCGATGAAGACCGTCGGCAATCAGGGCGTGATCACGGTTGAGGAAGGTTCGGGTCTGCAGAACGAACTCTCCATCGTCGAGGGCATGCAGTTCGATCGCGGCTATCTGTCGCCTTACTTCATCAACAACCAGGCCAACCAGACCGCCGAGCTCGAGAAGCCCTACATCCTGCTGGTGGACAAGAAGATCTCGAACATCCGCGAGATGTTGCCGGTGCTGGAAGGTGTGGCCAAGGCCGGCCGTCCGCTGCTGGTGGTCGCCGAAGACGTCGAGGGTGAAGCCCTGGCGACGCTGGTGGTCAACAACATCCGCGGCATTCTCAAGGTGGCTTCGGTCAAGGCGCCGGGCTTCGGCGACCGCCGCAAGGCCATGCTGCAGGACATCGCCGTGCTGACCGGTGGCACCGTGATCTCGGACGAGGTCGGTCTGTCGCTGGAGAAGGCTACGCTGAACGATCTGGGCGAAGCCAAGAAGATTGTGGTCGAGAAGGAAAACACCACCATCATTGATGGCGCCGGCAAGGCCAGCGACATCAAGGGACGCGTGGAGTCGATCCGTCAGCAGGTGGAAGAAGCCACCAGCGACTACGACAAGGAAAAGCTGCAGGAGCGTGTGGCCAAGTTGTCCGGCGGTGTGGCCGTGATCAAGGTGGGCGCTGCGACTGAAATTGAAATGAAGGAAAAGAAGGCGCGCGTCGAAGACGCTCTGCACGCCACGCGTGCGGCGGTGGAAGAGGGCGTGGTGCCAGGTGGTGGCGTGGCGCTGATCCGCGCGCAGAAGGCGCTCGAGAAGCTCGAAGGGGCCAATGAAGACCAGACGGTCGGCATTGCCATCCTCAAGCGCGCCATCGAAGAGCCGCTGCGCCAGATCGTCGAGAACGCCGGTGAAGATGCGGCCGTGGTGCTGAACCAGGTCAAATCGGGCAAGGGCGCCTACGGCTACAACGCGGCCAATGGCGAGTTCGGCGACATGCTGGAAGCGGGCATCCTGGATCCGACCAAGGTGACGCGCCTGGCGCTGCAGAACTCGGCCTCGGTGGCCGGGCTCCTGCTGACGACCGAAGTGATGATTGCCGAAGCTCCGAAGGATGAGGAGCACAGCCACGGTGGTGGCGGCATGCCGGGCGGCATGGGCGGCATGGACATGTAAGACGCGCAAGCGTTCTACGGTTCAGAGAAACAAAGCCCCCGGTCGGAAACGACCGGGGGCTTTTCTTTCAATCCGGCAGCTTCGCCAAACGCTCAAGCAGCAGCGCGTCGGCTGCCACTTCGATGCGCTCCGCGCCGCTGAGCCAATCGAGCGCTTCCCGTAATGACTGTGCCTGTGCGACCTTGCTTTCGGCAGTGAGGCGCTGCGACTGAGGATGGCCGCGTGCATCGCGCGGTCGTTGCAAATTGCCGGCCAGATGCGCGACGCGTGCAGCGGAATCGCGCGCCAGGTGATGCAAGCCGTCTTTGGGCAGGGGTGCGGTGGCTGCGACAAGTTCGTTGCGGCGTCTGATCATGGCGTCCGGCGCGCTCTCTTCCGGGGTGCGAAACACGGACACGTAGCGCAGCCATCGACCCAGCCTGACGCTGCCGCTTGATCGGGACAACGGCACCGCCAGCATGAGACCCAGTACCGCAGGCGAAAGCCACGCGAGCAACGTCGGCGACAGCAACCAGGCAACGGCTGCGATGACGATGCCGACGAATGTGTGCTTCCAATGCAGATGCCAGGCGTCGCGCCACGACAGGGCTGCGGCCTCGCGACGCTGTGCGGTCCAGTCCGAATCGCCGCCCGTGAGGATGTCGAACACGTGCTGCGTTTGAATCAGGATCATGATGGGCGCGTACAGTGCTGACAGCACCAGCTCGAAGACCATGCTCGCGGTCAGACCGATGCTGCCGCCGCTGCCGCGGCGAATGCGCGCGGTGAACAGAGAGCGCACGAATCCCAGCGTCTTGGGCGCAAGCAGTACCGCCATGCTGAAGACGAACAACGAGACCATGCGCTCGGAATCGAATACGGGCCAGTTCGGAAACAACTGGAATGAATGGCTGAAGTACTCGGGACGAATCAGCCTGGCCTGCAAGGTGAGCGCAAAGCCGACAAGAATGAGCAGCAGCCACAGCGGTGACGACAGGTAACTCATGATGCCGATTGCAAGATGCTTGCGACTGGTCCACGTCAGGCCGCGCGCGCGCAGCAACTTCAGGTGCTGCAGATTGCCTTGCGCCCAGCGGCGATCGCGGATGGCCATATCGACGAGCGAAGGAGGGCCTTGCTCCCACGAGCCCTGCAGATCAGGTGCCATGCGAACTTTCCAGCCGGCACGACGCAGAAAGGCCGCCTCAATGAAATCGTGCGAGAGCACATGACCGCCGAATGGCTTGCGCCCCGGCAGCTGCGGCAGGCCGCATGCCTGCGCGAAGGCGCTCACGCGGACAAGTGCGTTGTGGCCCCAGTAGTTACCGTCGTCGCCCGACCACCCGGCAACACCGCGTGCAATCACGTTGCCGAAGACGCAGCTTGCAAACTGCTGCAGGCGCGCGAACAGACTCTGCTGCCCGATCAATGTCGGCACAGTCTGCAACAATGCCAGCTCCGGGTCGGCCTGCATGCGCTTGACCAGCGAGACCAGCGTCGCTGCGCTCATCAGACTGTCGGCATCGAGCACGACCATGTAGTCATAGTGCCCGCCCCACCGTTTGATGAATTCCTCGACGTTGCCGACTTTCCGTCCTGTGTTGTGCCAGCGGCGCCGATAGCGAACCGGCATGACGCCGTTGAGCGCGCGGCGCAGCCGATCGATCGCCATGGTTTCCGCGATCCATGCATTCGCGCTCGTCGAATCGGACACGATCACGATTTCGAAGTAGCGCGCGGCGCCTGCCTCGTCGAGCGCTTCCGCCATCGCCTGCAATGCCGCTGTGGTATGAGTCGGCTCTTCGTTGTAGACCGGCATCAGCAGCGCCGTGCGCGACTCGCCCAGCGGTGCCTCGGGTGCGCGTGGCGTCGGTAGAACGAATCCCGCAACCGCCGAGCTCGCAGCGAAAGCGATCCATCCGAGCGTGACGGCGAAGAAGAAAATCATCACGCCCTGCAGCACAGTCATGTTGCCGAAGCCCGCGATGCTGACCATCTCCCAGATGCCGTAGCCGGTGATGCCCAGCGTCCCGAGAGTGGAGAGGGCGCGTGCAGGCCAGGTAATCCAGGTGCTTTGGCCGGCATGTGCAATCTGCTGTTGCACGAGTCGGACATCCTGCGTGGGCATGTCGAGCGGTCGTTCCGGTGGCATCGCGCCACTGGCGAACACGACCGTCCCGGAATGCGCCGGCTTCAGGTTGCCGTCCATCGATACAGCCAGGTCTCGGTTGCGGGCTTGTCGCCTCGCATCAATCGCAAACGCAGCTCCGACACCTCGGATTCCGGGGTGAGCTCGAAGCTGGCGCGTACAGAACCCATGCGTGGGTTGGGTTGCAACAGGAGGTTGAAGAGTTTGCCGGAGGACGTGCCGACGTCGATACGCAATCCTTCGGTCGACGTGCCGACGCCCTGGAACTCCACCACGAACAACTTACGCTTGCCGTCCCAGCTTGGCCCGGTTCGGGTCGACATTGCACGGCCCAGTTCTGGAACCAGCTTCGGCAGCTGGTTCCAGCGCAAACGGTAGGAGATTGACCATGGCTTGCCGGCCGGAATGGGCTGCCTGGGGCGCCAGAACGCAACGATGTTGTCATTCGTCTCGCGATCGGTCGGAATCTCGATCAGTTGCACCGAGCCTTCGCCCCAGTTGCTGCGCGGTTCGATCCAGGTGCTTGGGCGCTTCTCGTACTGAGCTTCCAGATCCTGATAGTCGGAGAGCCGGCGCGAGCGTTGCACGAGGCCGAAGCCCTTCGGTGCGACAGAAGTGAAGCTGGAGACTTGCAGCTGCCTCGGATTCGCCAGCGGACGCCAGACCTGCTCGCCGGAATTCATCATGATCTGCAGTCCATCCGAGTCGTGCACCTCATCGCGAAAGTCGACGACCCGACTGCGTGCCGTTTCATCGAACATGAACATCGAGGTCAGCGGCGCTATACCGATATTGTCCAGCTCCACGCGCGGGAACAGCGTGACATCGACGTCCATGATCGTTTCGGATCCCGGTGTTATCAGGAAGCGATAGGCGCCGGTGGTCGAGGCACTCTGCAGAATCGCATGAATGACGATGCTGCTGCTGCTGTTCGCGGGCCGCTCGATCCAGAAATGCGTGAATGCCGGAAACTCCTCGCCGGTCGGAGCTGCTGTTCGCAGGGCAAGTCCACGTGCGGACAGTCCGTATGCGGCACCCTTGCCGACAGCACGGAAGTAGGAAGCGCCCTGAAAAACCAGAAATTCATCCCAGATCGAACGCGAGTTGATGGGTGTTCGAACACGAAAGCCGGACAACGGGATCGTTGCCCTGGCCAGCTGCTTCGCGACCAGCGGACCCAACAGAAATGCACCCGGCGGCGCAATGATCTCCCGGGCCACGTTCTTCTCGACGACCGCAATCGAAACCGGATTCTGAAACAGGAAACCGGTGGGCAGGACGTCGACGCGAAACCGCACTGGATCGGCCTGCCAGATCGCATGCCGTGAATCGACACGGATATCGCGGTACTGATCGTAGGTGATCTGACGAAGGGGCGAATCGCCATTGAGCTGTCTGGCAACATGCGGCTCGCGGGAGAGTCGATAGGCCATGTCTGTTACGAGAGCCGGAGTGAAAACGGTGGGAAGCGGTGCCTTCGTCGGACCGTCCTGTCGCATTGCGGCGACAGCGACAGCGACAACGCAAGCGCAGACGACGAAAATGACACCTGCAAGGATCCCGACCCATGAGGAGTGTCGGCGCGAACTCGCCGGAGAAGTTGCTGCCGCGCTGGACGCGGACAAGCCCGGAAAAGACGTCAACGACTTCATGCTGCCTCGTTCGCCCTCGTACTCTGTCTGGACACCGGGATCGATGCGTATTGTAGCGGTCTTCGAGCCATCTCCTGGTGATACTCACATCCATGAGTGGTCGACTTGCATCCGGCACAAGGCGCTGCGCGTGCGCATCATGCCGGAATGGGCACCGCCGGTTTCCGGAACGCCACAAAAATGTTGTTGCCGGGCTCGCGCAATGCCGTATAGCTCCAGTTGATCAGCTTGCGCGACAGGCGATGCGCAATGCGGTAAAGCAGGTGCGATCCGGTGGCATCGGTGACGCTCTCTGACCAGGCGGCCACCTTCGGCTCGATCTCCAGCTCGACGATCTCAATGCCGAAATACTGCCCGAGCTTCCGGTAGGTGTCGGCCGAGAAATGTCCGATGTGGTGAGGAGGAAGATCGAACGGATCTTCGCGATTCCGCAGCATGGCAGAGTCCGCATTCGGGGTTCCCACCGCGAGCACGCCGCCAGGGCGGAGGCAGTCGATGCAGCCCTGGAGGTAGGAGCGCGGATCGATCACATGCTCAAGAACCTGGAAGGTGTATACAACATCGAATATGCCCGCATTGGATCCGGCGAACTCCTCGATCGTCGTGCAGCTCATCGGATGCCTGGTGACCTTGTTGGCGATGGCCTCCTGGTTCAATTCCAGACCGACCGCGCCGGCCGCGAGCGGTTCGATACTGCGCAGGAAGTAGCCGCGTCCGCATCCGACTTCCAGGACTTTCGAGGCGGGTTTGATCAGGTTGCGGGCGAGCGGATACTCCCAGCGCTCGTCACGGTAATAGTTTGGCCAGGCCGCGCTGAGAAGCCGGTAGAACTCCTCATCGCCGGCAACGGAGACGGGGCGCCAGAAGCGGTATCCGGTGTTCCGGCATTCGAACAGATCGATGGTCTGGAGATCGCCGAAGGAGCGCCGGACGTCGGCACGGCATTTCATGTAGTAGGCAGCGAGAATATCGCGAACGGGAACGGAGTCGATCTTCATAGCGGGCCCGAAAGGGCCGGGGATTTCATCAGCCATGCCGTTCTCTCTCGTCAACGCGACTAAATGATACAGCCCCTCTGCGCCGGGTTTGTAGGACCACACGGTGTTGAGGAGTAAGCGCGCGAGAACGTGGAAGCCAAGTACGATATGCCGATTGCAAGACGGGAAGAATCCATGAAATTCTGGTTAACAGTAATGCTGACGGTATTTGCCTGTCTGGCCGGTGCCGAGGAATCTGCGCAGCCGGTTCTCAGTCTTCACGCGCATACGGAGGCGCAAGCCCGTGCTTCCCTCGTCACCGTCGAGTTGCTGGTATTCAATCGGGGCGGGCAGGCGCTGGACTATGCGCCGGCGACGGAGCTGGCAGGAACATTGCGCGCCGGCCCACGCGCATGGGTGGTCACCCTGCATCCCGCCAATCCTGTCAACACGACAGCCATCCAGGCTGGGCAGTTCGCAAGTATTCCTTACAGCTTCACGCTGCCGGGCGACGCCGCCGGTCGCGTCCTGCTGGAAGTGGCGGGAATACCGGCATTGCAGGTTGCCGTCGATATCCGTCAGGACGAAGCGCCGCAAGGCAATTCGACAGGATCACTGATGGCAGCGATGAAGCAGCAGGAAGAAAATGCGCCGCCGGCCATGTCGCGCATTGAACGCGCCTTTTCCAACCGGTTTGGCTTTCACGAACCAATCTATTTCCTGTATGGCGAGAAGGCGCCCGCAGTGAAGTTCCAGTTCAGTTTCAAGTACCGCCTGCTGGGCGAGGACAGCAAGTTTGGCGCGTTGATTCCGCCGTTCCGCGGTTTCTATTTTTCATATACGCAGCGTTCATTGTGGGACATCGATGCCAGCTCCAGTCCTTTCTACGACACCAGCTACATGCCAGAGCTGTTCTTTGAGTGGCTCGCGCCGCAGAACAATGCCAAGAAAAGCGGCTTCCGCTGGCTGGGCATGCAAACCGGGATGCAACATGAGTCCAACGGCAAGGACGGTACCGATTCACGCGGCCTGAACACTGCCTACTTGCGTGCCGCGATGACGTTTGGACAGCTGGATGGATGGCAGTTGCAGCTGATTCCTCGGGTATTCACCTACATCGGAACCTCCAGCAACAACGCCGACATCGCCCGATATCGGGGGTACGGTGAACTTCGATTGGCGGTGGGCAGGAATGAGTCTGTTCAGCTGGCCATCTCGCCTCGCATCGGAACCGATCGTCGGAACGCCAGCATTCAGGTGGACCTGACTCAACCGGTCCGCATTCCACTGATCAATCTTGAAACCTATCTGCAGCTGCAATACTTCAGTGGTTATGGCGAAAGCCTGCTCACGTATGACCGGAAGTCGACGGTATGGCGTCTCGGCATGGCATTCGTGCGTTGAAGCCGCAAGCGCAACCGGGAATCCATGGCGACAGCTTCAGGTGTCCTCGCCGCGCTTGTCTGTGCGATGTTCATGCGACGTCCCGGAATGGCCTGAAAGCTCCGTGGCGATCGACGCAAACTCCTCCTGCCCGCGCACTTCATCAAAATGCCGGCATTCGGCCTGCAGCGCTTCGCGCCACGGCTGATCTTGCGGTTCATGACGGCCGCAGGGCACCTGCGTCACAAAGCCCGGATAGCCATCTGTGCGATAGGGGTCATCCGCGGCATCCAGCGGTGGTGGTGTGATGGCGCCGTCTTCGACATCGAGCGGAAACATCCAGCAGGTGAAGGGCTTGTAGCGCCAGGGGTGTTCGCGCCGCTTCAGGCCCAGCTTCTGCAGTGCGCACAGTCCCTGCGTGTCGGCGAACACACAGCGCGTCCTCGGGAAATGTGCTGGATAGGCCGCATTGCGGTACTCATGCGGTCGCGTCGCGGTCTTGCGGCCCAGATGTTCGCCGTTCCAGTAACCCTCGACGATGTACTCCGCAGGCAGCGTGGCGCGCAGTTCTGGAGTGCTGTCGACGAGCTGCCTGAGGCGCGCTTCTTCGGTGTCGCTGAGGTACACGCCATCGTGACAGCACATCGCCTCGCAGGCGGCGACGTCGCAGGTTTTCAGCCGGGTTTCCACCGCTACGGGTTGTAGCCCCGTTCGCCATGCTGCGCCAGATCGAGGCCTTCGGCTTCCTGTTCCTCGGAAACCCGTAATCCCAGCGTGCGATCCAGCACTTTCAGCAGCAGCCAGGTCATCACGGCGCACCAGGCCGCGCTGGCTGCGATGCCCAGTGCCTGCACGGCCAGCTGCGCGGCCATGCTCTGCTGCACCGTGAAGCCGGTGCCGCCCAGTGACGCCGCGGCGAACACCGCCGTCAGCAATGTTCCCACCACGCCGCCGACGCCGTGCACCGGCGACACGTCCAGCGAATCGTCGATGTGCAGCACACGCTTGAGCAGCTGCGTGGCGAAGAAGCAGGCGGTGCCCGCGATGAAACCGATGGCCACCGCGCCGGCTGGTCCGACGAAACCGGAAGCGGGAGTGATGGTGCCCAGGCCGGCAACCATGCCGGTCACCACGCCCAGCACACTGGGTTTGCCGTAGCGCTGCCACTCGATCAGCATCCACGCCAGCGCGCCCGCCGATGCGCCCAGATGCGTCGCGAGGATGGCCATGCCGGCCCCACCGCCGGCACTCAGCGCACTGCCACCGTTGAAGCCAAACCAGCCCACCCACAGCAGACCTGCGCCGCAGGCCACCAGCGGCAGGTTGTGCGGTGCCATCGATGTCTGCGGAAATCCTCGCCGCTTGCCGACCACCAGCGCGCAAACCAGCGCCGCAACACCGGCATTCACGTGCACCACGATGCCGCCGGCGAAGTCCATCACGCCCAGCTTCGCCAGCCAGCCGCCACCCCATACCCAGTGGGCGATCGGCACATAGACAAACATCAGCCACAACGCGCTGAACCACAGCACCACACTGAAACGGATGCGCTCCGCATAGCCGCCGATTACCAGCGCGGGTGTAATGACTGCAAAAGTCAGCTGGAACATGAAGAACACGGATTCGGGCAGGCTGCCAACCAGGGTGTCGCGTTGCATGCCATTGAGGAAGGCCCGTTCGAAGCTGCCGATCAGTCCCTGCCAGGAGCCGCCATTGCCGAAGCTCAGGCCGTAGCCGGCTGCAAACCACAGCATCGATGTGACGCAGGTGATGGCGAAACACTGGATCAGTACCGACAGAGCATTCTTGCCACGCACCAGACCGCCGTAGAAAAGCGCCAGACCCGGCAGTGTCATCAGCAGTACCAGTGCAGTGGCGGTCAGCATCCACGCGGTATCGGCGGCGTTTGCCGCCGGCGCTTGTGCCTGGGCAGGCAACGCAGCCAACAGCAGGCCTGTGAACCCGCATCGTCGGGCAAATGAAAGGCGCATCGGTGTACTCCCCCGGATCTTCTAATTGTGCGATCTGCAGGGGGCGAGAATACTACGATCATCGCCACCGTTAGAAACTGAAAAGGCCGGCATTTCTGCCGGCCGTTTTCATGCTCTGCATGCCGCTTCTGAAGATCAGTTGATGCGCTGAATGCGTCCCTCGATGTTCGCCGTAAAGGGCTGCGCCAGGGTCTTCACATGGGTAACCAGGGCGTCGAGATCCACCAGGCCGACGATGCGATTGACGCCGTTCACGAGCACCAGGAAATTATCCCCGCCGCCCGCGAGGAAACTGTTCACTGTTACGCGATAAGTCCCGGCAGGATTCAGCGGAGTTCCATGAGCGTCCAGGATCTGGATCACGCGATCGCCCAGGGCGCGGGACGCGTCCCAGGTGTAGGTCAGCCCCGAAGTCTTCAGAATGCGCGGCGTGCCTTGTCCCTGCCATTGCTGTTCGAGCAGCAACTTGATCTGTGCTCCGGTGAGGTCCATGGAGACGAGATCGTTGGCGAAGGGCTGAATGGTGAACAGATCGCCCCAGGTCACTTCCCCCGCGGCAAGATCGGCGCGAATGCCGCCGGGATTCATGAAGCCGAACTGCACTCCGGTGACGATGCGCTGCGCATCGGCAATGAGATTGCCGAGTGCCGATTCGCCCGCGCTGTTTTCCGCGCGGGTGATGTCGCTGCTCGCGACGCCGATCAGTTGATTCACCAATGGCGCGACCCGGCTGTCAGCCGCCGCCACGAGCTGCGCCGTTGCGACATCAGGGCTGAGGCCCGGGCCGGCATCGCCCCACGTGGTGACAATGGCCGCGGATTTTTCGACCACGTCACCGGTAATGCGGCTGATCGCGATATCAATGTCGTCATAGGCCGTGCTGGCGGAGAAGGCCTGCGTGACCAGAATGGGCTTGCCGTTGCCATTGGCGATCAAGGCATTGGTGAAGGCATGTGTGTGACCGGAGATCACCACATCGACGTCGTCGTCCAGTTGCTTCACGACATCAATAATCGCGCCGCTCAGATTCTGCACGTCGGGCCTGGTCTGTCCGGTGTAGCTGGACTGGGTGGTACCTTTGTGAATGGTGACGACGACGGCCCGGATGCCCTGGTCACGCAGCTCTTTCACATACTTGTTGATGGCAGTCGCCTCATCGAGAAAACGCACGCCTGCGACGCCGCTTGGCGTCACGATGCTGGGCGTTTCGGTCAGCACGGCGCCGATGACGCCGATGCGCACACCGTTCACGATCCTGACGGCATAAGGGGTGAACACAGGTTTTCCGGTTGCGGCGGATACCACGTTCGCCGAGACGTAGGGGAACCTGGCGCCGCGCCACGGATCCTCGAGAAAGGGCCCTTTGCTGGAGTTGCCGCCATGAATGAGACGCTGCAATTCCGTCAGGCCTTCGTCGAACTCATGATTGCCCAGTGTGCCGACGATATTGCACTTGGGCATCAGATGCGTCCGCGCGGTCAGGTATGCGCAATCCCGGTTGGCCAGCAGGTTCAGAACGCTGACTGCCGGTTCATCCTGCAGCAACGCGGAATTCGGCGGAGAAGCGCCCACATGGTCGCCGGCGTGAATGATCAGCGAGCCGTCTTGCGCGCTGCCGGCGGCCGCTTTGAGATAGGCCGCCAACACTGCTGCGCCACCCGCCGGGCGGCCCGCCACCGTTCGCGGCGACAACTGACCGTGAAAATCGTTGATGCCGAGAAGCTTGAGCTTCACCACGGGATCCCGCGAGTTCCCGTCGCGCCAGCTCACGCGTTCGCCGGCTTTGTCGCGAATCTCGTGCGTGTTCCCGCGCGCATCATCGTCTCCTTCCAGAGAATGACCGGCGTCATGGGCCAGCGCCGGCGAAAAATTCAGGGCGAGAGCGGTCAGTGCAAAAATCGCAGTCCGTGCAGTACGCATGCCGTCCTCCTGATTGAGCGGATGGGGACGACTGAAGCCTACGAAGTTGCGTTGACAGATTGATGCCGTTCCTGTGTCCGCTCCATGAATGAAGCGGAACCCCACCGGGTTGTGTTACAAAAGCACTGCGTCAGTCAAATGCAAAAAAAGGGGACCTTTCATGGCTGTTTCACTGCATCCCTCCATCGACCAGGGCATCAAGCCCGGTGTCAAGGACTTCGCCGGCGGCACACTCAGCTGCAAATGCGGTTCGAATCCGGTGACCGTAAGCCTCAAGGGCAACGTCGCGTTCAATCACGCCTGCGGCTGCACGAAGTGCTGGAAGCCCAATGGGGCGAAGTTCTCCGTCGTGGCGGTAATCTCGCGCGATAACCTGAAGGTGACAGCCAACGAAGGCAAGTTGAAGATTGTCGATCCTGCGGCGACGATTCAGCGTCACGCTTGCAAGGACTGCGGTGTTCACCTGTTCGGTCGTATCGAGAACAAGGCGCATCCGTTTTACGGCCTCGACTTCGTGCACGTCGAGTTGTCAAAGGATTCGGGCTGGGCTGCTCCGGAGTTCGCGGCGTTTGTCTCGTCCATCATCGAGGGCGGCGGTGCCAAGCCCGAAGAGATGAACGCGGTGCGCTCGAGGTTGAAGGAGCTCGGACTGGAGCCCTACGACTGCCTCTCCCCACCGCTGATGGACCTGATCGCCACGCACACCGCGAAACAGAAGGGCGTGCTGGCGGCCTGAGCGGAATGCGCGAAGATGCTCAGTGCAAGAAGAATGCTCAATGAGGAAACCTTCACCGGCCGTGGCGGTACCCGCATTTTCATGCGCTGCTGGCGGCCGGAATCACCGAAGGTGGTGGTGGCGATCTGCCACGGGGTGAACTCGCACAGTGGCCAGTACCTGTGGGTCGGTGAGCAATTGGCTGCCGCCGGTTGCGCGGTGTACGCGTACGACCATCGCGGCCGCGGAAATCGCTGGCTTCATCTGCGAGAGCTTCGCGTACCAGGTGCCGGCGCCCGCGCTGGTGCTGGCACTGGTGCGCCTGCTCGGCAGGATCGCGCCCAGGCTGCCGGTGCTCAAGCTGCATAGCTTGCGGTTCTCGAGGCGGATCCACTGTGCAAGGGCGAAGTGCAACCGGCGGGCACCGTGGCGGCACTGCTCAAGGCCGCAGATCGCATGAAGGCGGAGTTCAACACGCTGACACTGCCTTTGCTCATCATGCACGGCACCCTGGACAGGGCGACGATGCCCGCGGGCAGCAAGGAGTTCCACGCAGCGGCGGGATCGAAGGACAAGACGCTGAGGTTCTACGAGGGTCACTTTCACGATCTGCTGAACGACCTCGGCAAGGAGAAAGTGCTGGCCGACGTGATTGCGTGGATCAACACGCACTGAACCGGCAGTCGGCGCTGTGCATTACCAGCACGAAGTCATCAGATCCCGAGCTCTGTTTGAACAGCCTCTTCGGGCGGTTCGAAGATATAGAAGCCGCGCTTGCCTGTCGACTTGACGCGATAGAGCGCGGCGTCGGCATTGCGATACATGCGATCGAACTCGGCGTTATTCTCTGCTTCCAGGCTGATCCCGATGGAAACGCTGACGTGTGCCGGTGTGAGTGCGCCATTGCCTGCGTCGACATTCGCCAGAATGCGGCGCGCCAGATCGGTTGCGCTTTCGGCATCGCAATCGGGCGCGAAGATCATGAATTCGTCACCGCCCAAACGCGCGCAGATATCCCCATGTCGAATACTGTCGCGTAGCACATCGGCCAGCCCCGAAATCGCGCGATCACCGGCCGCATGCCCGTGGGTGTCGTTGATCGACTTCAAGTTGTCGATGTCCACCAACAACGCAGCGTAGCTTGCTGTGCGGGGCGAGAGGGCCTTTTGAATGGCCGCCAATGCGCCGCGACGATTGAGCAGCATCGTCAACTCATCGCGAATGGAGGTGTGATAGTGCTGTTCGATGCGATCGCTGAGGTCATGGTGGTAGCGGGCGACCAGATATCCGATCAGCAGTGCCGCGATCAGCGCAGCGGACAGGGACCCCAGCCCGATCGACCGGAAACCCCGTTCCTGGGCCAGGTAATACTGCAGGTCGAAGTCCACGCCGATGAATCCACTGTAGCGCCCCCGGCTGTCGTAAATCGGTGCGTGCCCGGTCAGGAAATAGCCATAGTCGTCGCGTTGGAAAGTCGGTGTTACCCATGTTTCACCCCGCCCAATGCGCTGCAGCCAGTCGCTCTCGTATTCCCTGCGTAGTCGAAAACGCTCGAAATATCCGGAGGGCATCAATGCATGCTTCGCATGCAGCTCGGATGAGGTGGCGGTATCCAGAATGAAATACGCGCCATCGGCCCCGGCGAACATGGTGTAGACGTAGAAAATGTCCGGCATCGCGGAGTGAAAGCGCACCAGCGGTGCAAGAGCCCGCGCGTACAGTTCCGGGGTGTGGTTTTTCGGCTCGAGCAGCTGCCGATGCAAGTCGCCGTTGACGGCTGCTGCTGCCACGCGCGCGATGTTGCCGACATTCGTGCGCAGTACCGCCAAGCGGGCCTTTTGGGACAGCCACTGGGGCACCGCGACAATGGCCAGGAGCACGGCTGCAGCGACCAGCGTGGTGACCAGGAAAGTACGAAGTCTGAAGTGCCGCATGCGCATGGAGTTCCCTTGACGGGCGATTCTCGCACAAGCCTGTTGGCTCCAGCGCTCGGCCGAGCGCTGGCTTTCATCTGCGGGGCTCAGCCCGCCGCGCAGCCCGGCTATTCTGCGGCGGTCGCAGTGAGCTCGTATTCGAGCTTCATCGGGCAGGGTCGGCTCCCGACGCGATCACGAAGGCGCACGCCCTCGCAGCTCAAGCGGCCTTTGGTCTGACGCGCCGCGCCGCGCCGGCTCCGCGACAAGCTGGTCACCAGCTCGCTCACCGGCTCACGCAAATCGAAGTTGCCGTCGCACTCGGCGCACGGGCAGGTGAAGCGGAAGAACGCCCGGGCCGCCGGAAAAAACGTGTGGGATTGCGGCGACGGCGTGCGCAGGCTGCCATCGTTGAACACCAGCGAAACCTGCAGTTGTCCGAGTGCGGGATACATATCGCGCACTGCGACTGCGCGCGCGCGTTCGAGTTGAAGGTTGTTGCGCCGTTGCTCGCTGACGCTGATCGTCTTGCGTGAAGCGAGCTTCATGTGCCTGGCTTGGCCGGCGCCGCGCGCTCGACCGATGGTGCCGCCTCGCCCTCGATGGTCCCGCTGCCCGTGCGACGTTGCAGCTTCTCAGCCTGGCGCGTAAGTCGCGCCTGCTCTTTGAGCTTCTTCTGGTGGCGATAGTTGGTCTTCATGCGTCGCGGCTCCGGTCCGGGGCATCAGGTGGCGGCTGGCGCAACCGGCAGGGCCGGTATGGCTGGCATGGCGCGCAGACGCTGCTCGTCGCGGACATCTTCGGAAGTGAGACCGGTCTGTGCCGCAATCACGTCGATCAGGCGATGCGAGGGGCTGCGCGGCAGATCGACCTGGTGCAGCCGTTCCCAGATGCGGATGCGTATGGTTGGGGTGTTCATCGACGAGCGTTGCTCGAGGAGTTCGAGCTGGCGGCGCTCAGCGGCTTCCGCCTGATGTGCTGCAATGCGTGCCCGATAATCGGCATTGCTTTCGCCGGCGAACGGCACGGGACCGCGCGAGATACTTCCGGTCGGCTTGTTTTCGTCCATCAGCAGCCTCCTGTCCGATTTGTGGAAACCGGCCCCGGAGTAATCCGGGGCCGGTGCATTACGGACTGCAGCCGCTTACCAGCGACCGCCGCCGCCACCACCGCCGCCACCGCCGCGATAGCCACCACCACCACCGCCGCCACCGCCGCTCGGACGACCGCCGCCGGTGCGGGGCTTGTCCTGCGCTTCGTTGACGCGTAGCGGGCGGCCGCCCATGTCCTGACCGTTCAGGTTCTGGATGGCGCGGGCCGCATCGGCCTGGTTCATCTCGACGAAGCCAAAGCCACGCGGGCGACCGGTGTCGCGATCGGTCGGCAGGCTCACCGACTCGACGGTGCCATGCTGCGAAAACAGGGTACGGATTTCAGCGTCGGTGGCCGAAAACGGCAGGTTACCGACATAGATCTTGGCCATGAATAATATCTCCTGAATGACTCGCGGCCGCGGGTTGTAAATGATTCCCGTTGGCCGCACTGAACGGCAGGCACGGCAGTCAGGTCAGGGAGAGATCGTCTCGCGAGCCATCGAACCGAAAGTCCTGTCACCTGATCGCAGGTGGCTCGGTCCCGCAATGAACTGCCCTGGAATGGCGCAGCAGGCGGGCACTGGGACGTCAACGATCGGATGGCACTTTAACATGCCCAGCGTCGCCGTGCCGGCCACTTTCGGGCTTGCGGCTACCGCTCAGCGAACTCGATTTTCGCCCAGCTGCGCCTTCACCGACGCGACGCGCTCGGCGATGAAGGCCCGCAGCGGCGGACCGCTATGGCCGCCCCAACCGCCGTCGAATGACGCCGTGGCGCCCGGTGCCGGGGACCGGGCCAGGTTGGCTTCGAAGGCCGCCAGGCTCATGGTGTCATCGCGTCTCACCGAAT
>JAIBJM010000020.1 GCA_020029535.1 Gammaproteobacteria bacterium
CTGCGCTTCCCCTTCCCATTGCCCGCCGGGCTTTCAGGCCAATCAACCATGCGGGCGTGCATGGATGGAGCGTTTCATGTCCAGTCGTTCAACGGCGTTTATCGCCGTGGTTTCCCTGTTCCCGTTTGCTGCAGCCACCGCGGCCACCCCGCCGGCGGATGAGCTCGGCGAAATCATCATCACCGCCACGCGCAACGAAACCCCCTTGCAGCGGCTGACCATGCCGGTGCTGGTCATCGATCGCGCCGAGATCGAGCAATCCCAGGCGCAGGATGTGGCCGACCTGCTCGATCACCGCGCCGGCATCGAGATCGCGCGCACCGGCGGTCCTGGCCAGCCGGCCTCGATCTTCATGCGCGGCACCGAAAGCAATCACACTGCGGTGCTGATCGACGGCGTGCGCATCAATCCGGGCACGATTGGCGGCGCAGCGCTGCAGAACGTGCTGCCCGAATCCATCGAGCGCATCGAAGTGGTCAAGGGCGCGCGCTCGGCGCTGTACGGCACCGATGCGATCGGCGGCGTCATCAACCTGATTACCCGCGCCGGTAGCGCGCGCGGCCTGACCGCCAGCGCATCGGCCGGCCGTTACGACACGCAGCAGTACGCGCTGGATGGCGGCGTGCCACTCGGCGAAACAGCAGGGCTGGGCGGCAATATTGCGTTCCGGCGCACCGACGGCTTCGCTCCGCAAACGGGTTTCGGAGAGCCTCGCGGCTACGACAATCTCAGCGCCAACCTGCAGGCGCGCTGGCAGCCCAGCGACGAACTGGGACTGCGGGCCGTGGCCTGGCGCACCACCGGCAACTCCGAATACCTGGGCTATGACCCTTTCTTCAATTTCGGCCCCATCGACCAGGACTACCGCAATGCCGTGTATGTCGCGGGCGTCGACTACAAGCCCGGCGACCTGCGCCTGCGGCTGGATCTGAGTCAGGCCGAGGATTTCATCGACCAGAACCAGAGCGGCGATTTCGCGCACACACGCCGCCGTACCGCGGATGGCCAGTTCGGCTGGCGGCTGACCGAAGGGCAACAGCTGAGCCTGGGCATCGTGGCCTCGCAGGAGCACACCGAAGCCGATTCCTTCGGCACCAGCTTCGACGTGGATACCGATGTGGTGATGGCCTATGCGCAGGACCAGTTGCAGCTGGGCGCCAATGAACTGCTGCTGGCCGTCAGCCGCGTCGACCACGAGACCTTCGGCACGCACGACAGCTGGAATGCCGAATATGGCCGCGCGCTGGGCCACAGCTGGCATGTCACCGCCGCCGCCGGTACGGCCTTCCACGCGCCGGACAGCACCGACCGTTTCGGCTACGGCGGCAATCCCGAGCTGCAGCCCGAGCGCTCGCGCCAGTACGAGCTGGGCCTGCGCTGGAACGGCCGCGACCAGCAGTTGCAGCTGCAGGCCTTCGAGAACCGCATCGACAATCTGATCCTGTTCGCGCTGGTGGACCCGGTGAACTTCATTTATCGCAGCGAGAATGGCGAACGCGCGCGCATCCGCGGACTGGAGGCCAGCTATCAGTGGCAACGCGGTCCCTGGCAGCTCGCCGGCAACGCCACCCTGCAGGAGCCGCTCAATCGCAGCACCGGCGAACCGCTGCTGCGTCGTGCGCGTCGCCACTACGATCTGCGCCTGCAACACAGCGCGGGCGCGCTGGCGCTGGCCGGCGAACTGTCCTACAGCGGCGCGCGTTATGACAGCAGCTTCCCGTCGACGATACGGCTGCCCGGCTACGCATTGCTGAATGCATCGGCCAGCTGGCAGATCTCGCGGCGGTGGAAGCTGCAGCTGAAGATCGACAATGCACTGGACCGCGAATACACACTGGTGAACGGATACAACACGCCGCGCCGAAGTGTCACAATCGCAACGCGCTACCAGTTGCAGGAGTTCTGATGGGACATCGATTGTCGAGGATCGTGACGCGCACCGGCGATGACGGCACCACCGGACTCGGCGACGGCCAGCGCGTGCGCAAGGACACCGCGCGCATCGAAGCCTGCGGCTCGGTGGATGAACTGAACTGCGCACTCGGCGTGCTGATGGCCAGCGAAACCTTGCCCGCGCCCATCGAGAACGGCCTGATCGAGGCGCAACACGATCTGTTCGACCTCGGTGGAGAGCTGGCGGTGCCCGGCACCACAGC
The DNA here is from genome assembly GCA_020029535.1 of Gammaproteobacteria bacterium. Taxonomy (GTDB): domain Bacteria; phylum Pseudomonadota; class Gammaproteobacteria; order Steroidobacterales; family Steroidobacteraceae; genus FEN-1191. The sequence goes on from JAIBJM010000020.1 coordinate 2,157, forward strand.
CATCACCAGCGCGCATATACAGCGACTCGAAGCGTTGATCGAAGAACTGAACCAGCCGCTGCCGCCGCTCAAGGAGTTCATTCTCCCGGGCGGCGGCAGCGCCGCTGCCTCCTGCCATCTGGCGCGCGCCATCTGCCGCCGCACCGAGCGACGCTGCTGGACGCTCAGCAGCGTCGAGCAGGTGGGGCCCGACGCCCTGCGCTACCTGAACCGGCTGTCGGATCTGCTGTTCGTCATGGCGCGCGTGCTGGCGCGACAGCACGGCGGCGAAGTGCTGTGGCGGCGCAATCGCTGACGCGAGGCACTGCTCCGATCATCCTCGCGCTGGCCGCCCTGCTCGCTGGCTGCCAGCACGCGCGCAGCATCAGCCCGAAAGATGCGCCGGCCTTCGAAGTGTCGCTGGCTTCAGGCCGCCATGCCGCATTGGCCTGGCATGGCGGCTCGCTGGCGCACGATGCCATTTATCTGCAGGTGCTCGATCAGAAAGGCCGCCTCGCTGGCGAGCCGCGACAACTCACCGATGACCGTCAATCCGCCTATGAACCGGCACTGGAAAGCTTCGACGATGGCTGGCTGCTGAGCTGGTATGAAAAGCAGCCGGCCGATAGTTCCTCCACCGCCTGGCTGGAACGGCTGGACGGCACCGGCAAGCCGCGCTGGCGTCAAACGCTGTCGGCAGCCGGCACGAATGGACGCAACGCCGTGGTCCGCGCCGCGGGGCAGCGCATCCATGTGGCATGGATCCAGACCGCTGCGGGGGACAGCCCCGCCATCTGGGTGGCGGAGTACGACCCGGCCGGCGCGCTGATCTCGGCGCCGCGGGCCGCGGCGCCAGCGTCCGCCGACACCTGGAATCTCAACGCGGCCATCGATGCCGACGGTAATTTCCATGTGGTCTACGACGCTGCACTGGGCACGCAGGCCAGGGAACTGCAGTGGCTGCGTGTGACAGGCAACACCATCAACCACCGGCGACTCAGCGCCGACGACGGCCGGGATTCGTTGTATCCGGATATCGTCGCGATGAATGACCGTGTGGCGTTGGCCTGGTTTGACGTCCGCGATGGCAATGAGGAGATCTACCTGTTTGCCGGCCCGGTCACCGCGCTGTCTGAATCTGCTGGCCTGATCGGCGCGCGCATCACGCAGACGCCAGGCGCATCGATCGGCGCTTATCTGGCCTGGAATGGCGCGCAGCTGGGAGTGGCCTGGTGCGACCCCGTCGACGGCCAGAACGAAATTTTCTTCGCCAGCTTCGATGCCAGCGGCAGACCCCTCGGCACCACGCGACGGCTGACCCGCACCGCCACGCAGTCATCGATTCCCTCGGTCCGCCCGTGGGGTCAGGGCTTTGCCATCGCCTGGAATGAGTACCGGCTGGCCGAGGCCGGCGCGGGCCACGATGGCATCGCTTCCTCCGTCGCCATGCTGCAGATAATCGAGTAAGCGTCAGGCCAGCAGTGAACGGAACTTGACCCAGTCGAACGACGCGCCGGGATCGGTCTTGCGTCCCGGGGCAATGTCGCTGTGGCCCACCACTCGCTCGACCGACAGCGAGGGATAGGCCCGGCACAGCTCGCGGACCAGCACGGCCAGCTGGCTGTACTGCGGCGGCTCGTACGGCAGCTCGTCGGTGCCCTCCAGCTCGATGCCAATCGAAAAGTCATTGCAACCATCGCGGCCGCACCAGTTCGACCTGCCGGCATGCCAGGCGCGGCACCCGAAGGGCACGAACTGGATCAGCCGGCCGTCGCGCCGCACCAGCACATGCGCCGACACGCGTGCGGCGACAATCTGCGCAAAGTAAGGGTGCGCAGCGGACCGCAGATCGCCGGCAAACAGCTGCTCGATCCACGGCCCACCGAATTCGCCGGGCGGCAGGCTGATGCCGTGCACGACAATCAGTTCGGGCAGCATGCCTGCGGGGCGCTCATCGAAGTGGGCGGTCAGCACCTGCCGGACCTTCAACAGGCGGCCGGTGGCAGTATCGATTTGCAAGCTGGGCTGCATGGCGGGGATCATGATGCCAAAATGCCGCCGGTGAGCGAAGAACCTGCCGAATACAGGGCCATCTACAACGACACGCTGGCGGCGCGCGATCTACGGCATGTGTGGCACCCGTGCACGCAGATGCACGACCACGAGACGCTGCCACCCATCCCGATCCGCCGCGCTCGCGGTGTCTGGCTGGAGGACTTCGACGGCCGCCGCTACCTCGACGCCATCAGTTCCTGGTGGACCAACCTGTTCGGCCACACCGAACCGCGCATCAGCGCCGCGGTGGCCCGTCAGGCCGGCGAACTCGAACATGTGCTGCTGGCCGGCTTCACGCACGAGCCGGCGATCAAGCTGGCCGAAACGCTGTGCCGGCTGGCGCCGCCGGGACTCACCCGTTGCTTCTATGCCGACAACGGCTCGGCTGCCATCGAAGTGGCGCTGAAGATGGCCTTCCACTACTGGCAGAACGTCGGCAAGCCGGCCAAGCGTCGCTTCCTGACGCTGTCGAACAGCTATCACGGCGAAACGCTGGGCGCACTGGCCGTGGGCAATGTCGAACTGTACAAGCAGATCTACCAGCCACTGCTGCTGGATGTGATTACCGTGCCCTCACCCGACTGCTACCACCGCGCCGCGGGCGAGAGCTGGGCGGCGTATTCCACCCGCCTGTTCGAACCCATGGAGCAGGCACTGGCCGCGCATGCCGGCGAACTGGCGGCCGTCATCGTCGAACCGTTGGTGCAATGCGCCGGCAGCATGCGCATGTACGACGCCGCGTATCTGCGTCTGTTGCGTGAGGCCTGCGACCGGCATGGCGTGCTGCTGATCGCCGATGAAATTGCGGTGGGTTTCGGCCGCACCGGCACGCTGTTCGCCTGCGAGCAAGCCGGCATCACGCCGGATTTTCTCTGTCTCTCAAAAGGGCTGACTGGCGGCTACCTGCCGCTGTCGGCAGTGCTCACCGACGAGCGCATCTATGACGCCTTCTATGCCGAATACAGCACATTGCGGGCTTTTCTGCATTCACACAGCTACACCGGCAACGCACTGGCCTGTGCCGCGGCGCTGGCCACGCTGGACATTTTCGCCACCGAACCGGTACTGGAACGCAACCGCACCCTCGCCGCCCACATGGCGCGCCGTGCCGCACCGCTGGCCGATCATCCGCATGTCGCCGAGGTGCGCCAGTGCGGCATGATCCTGGCCATCGAGATGGTGCGCGACAAACCCACGCGCACGCCCTACGACTGGCGCGAGCGGCGCGGCCGCTTGCTGTATCGCCATGCGCTGGGCCACGGCGTGCTGCTGCGACCCATTGGCGAGGTGGTGTATTTCATGCCGCCTTACGTGATCACGCCCGATGAGATCGATCTGATGGTGGATGTGGCGGCCACCGGCATCGATGTGGCCTGCGCATAACCCCCGATGCGCATCACACGCATTCATGTGGACGACGCACTGCGCGCCGGCGCCGAGCTGGTGCTGCCGGCCGCGGCCAGTGCGCATCTGCTGAAGGTGTTGCGGCTGCGCGCCGGCGCGCGATTGACTGTGTTCAACGGTGAGGGTGGCGAATACCAGGCCGAACTGCTGGAAGGCGGCAGCAAGGCCCGCATCCGCATCGGCGACCACTCGGCCATCGAGCGCGAATCTCCGTTGCAGCTGACGCTGCTGCAGGCCATCTCGCGCGGCGAACGCATGGACCTGATCGTGCAGAAGGCGGTCGAGCTGGGCGTCACGCGGATCGTACCGGTGGCCGCCGAACGCAGCGTGGTGCGGCTGGACACCGCGCAGGCGGAGAAGCGCCGCGCGCACTGGCAATCCATCGTCATCAGCGCCTGCGAGCAATGCGGCCGCAATCGCGTACCGGTGGTTGCTCCCATCGTGGACACCGCGGCAGCCTGCACGAACGCCGATGCCGGTGCCGGTGCCGCGAAGCTGCTGCTGTCACCAGAGGCTGACCGCGCACTGACCGACGCCGTGCGCGGCATCACCGCCGCAGTGCTGCTGATCGGCCCCGAAGGCGGGCTCAGCGAACGCGAGGAAACCGTCGCCGCGCGCTACGGCTTCATCGGCTGCCGGCTGGGGCCACGGATACTGCGCACCGAGACCGCGCCGCTGGCGGCACTGGCGGTGCTGCAGGCCATCGCCGGCGATCTTGGCCTGTAACCGAGAATGCACAGCAAGGCGCCTGGCAGGGTCGGGAATCACGCGAAATCATTTCGTATATACAAATTGTCGAGAAGCGCCCCAGACGCATTCCACTTCCCTTCATGGTTGGCGTGCATTGCCGTCCTGCCGTCATACACGTATTGAATCAGCCGGGATTGTCCTGCACCCAGGCGGCGAGCGGTGCAAGACCAAGACCCTGCAGGACTCCTGAATGGGCGAAAGCCATCGTGCGAACCTCGAGACCGGATGCTTCCAGCCGGCGATACAACTGCCGCAACGACTCCTCGTTCTGCCCAAGGTTGTTGCTGAAGAAACGATGCGCGCTTTGCATGCTCTGGTCGGTCCTGGCATCCGCCGAATCGCCCAGAAACAGCACGCCGTCGATCAGATAGGCGGCACTGCCGTCCGTGTGCCCCGGTATCGCATAGACCCCGACTGCAAGTGAGCCGATCTGCACGGTCTCGCCGTCGTGCAGTTTGCGATCCAGCTCGAGACCGGTCGGATTTGGGCCATTTCGTTCCGCGACAAGGTCGGCTTCCTCCGCCAACGCCATCAACTGGGCCTCGGGAAACGCGGCCGCCGCTCCGATATGGTCCGGGTGCCCGTGCGTAAGGAAAATGGCTTTTACCGCGTCGGCATTCAGGTGCATGGCAGCTAGCTCGGCAAGGATGGCCTCACCCGTGGACTGCAGACCGGCATCCACCAGCACGACTTCGTTCGGTCCCGCTGGAATGATGGCAATGGTCGAGCGGACGAAGCTCCCGTCGGTGATCAGGTGCATGGAGCCGACCTGCTGTTTCAGGGGCGATTCCTGCAGCCCGCCGAACAGCAGGCCGAAGGCGACGCCTGCGGCCACCAGCAGCACGACCACCACGATCGCAACGTATTTGGAAAAAGTCTTCACGGTCGAATCTCCCGAAACTGTTGGAACGGCAGGGTCTAGAACCTGAAGGTATAACCCACCTTCGCAATCAGCTCCTGCATCATCGAGCTGTACGAATTGTTCTTGTCGAAGTCTTCGAAGCTGCGGTTCAGCACCAGGAACATTTCCTGGCCGGCGCGCGGTATCCACTGCAGGCGGCTGTGGATACCGAGAATCTCCGATACATCGTCGTACTGCACGAGATTGATCCAGTTGAGCCGCGACGTGAAGGCGATTTCGGCCGTTACGCGCGTAAGTCGCGTGATGAACTCGCCCTGCGGCAGATCGATGTCGTTCCAGTCGTACGCGAACCGGAAACTGAAATGACGCGACGGCTTCCACAGGAACTCGCCACCGAGATTCAGGCGCTCGCCGTCGTAGAAGTCGCCGGTGCGCACGTTGAATTTACCCGAGTAGCGCCGCTGCGCGCCGGTGGCCAGATCGAACCCGAAATCGTCGAAGTCATATCGTCCGGTCGGAATCACCACCGTCCGCGCCCCGCTGCCATAGATCGTGAACGGCTGCAGCAGGGTTTCGTCGTTGATGGTGTAAACGAACTTGAGTGTATCCCGCTGCCGCGACTCGAGTTCCAGCGGCCGCAAGGCGACGATCTGCGTGAGACGATTGCCAGCGTCGAGTGCACTCACGCGCTCGGCATCGACTCCGGTGTACATGGACTGCAGCCAGCTGGCTTGGAAGAACCGGGTGTACCCGACGTCCGTCACCAGGTCGCGGATGTCGGTGCGATTCACGAAACCGAGCGCCGGGAAGAAATTCCGCTCGACCTCGCGTGCGGCGATGCCGCCACGGAGCCCGGCCGCACTCGGCAGGCGCAAGCCGAACCCGTACGCGCGATCTTCACCTTCCAGACCTTCCGTATCCGACTGCTGCAGCCAGACTTCGCCTTCGAGCGTGCGGTTACCGGGTAATCGCGTATTCAGGTAGAGAAAATCCGCGCCGATGACGGAATTGTCGGCGTTGGACGTGGGGTTGCCGGAGGTGGCAATGACGCCGACGCTCGACTGCGCGAGCACGTCCATCGTCGCCCGCGCCACGACCGCAGTCGTGGGATCGATCACTGACCCGGTCGGCGGCATGAATTCGTCCTGGCGCACGGCCAGTGTGCCGATCGTGAACCGGCCGACACGGCCGCTCAGCTTGCCGCCATATTCGAGATCGACGGGCGAACCGAGCGGACTCAGGCCGATGCGCCGCGAGAAGAACGGCCGGCCGTTTTCCTGCGCGCCGCGGGTCACCGATCGCAGGTTCTGCGAGAAGCCGGCGAGACCCAGTCGTCCGAATTCGAACAGGTCCGCATCATTCAGAAAGAAATCGCGCTTCTCCGGAAAGAACAGGTTGAAGCGCGTGAGATTGACCTGACGATCGTCGACTTCCGTCGCGGAAAAATCCGTGTTGAAGGTGAGTGAACCGCTGAGCGCCGGGGTAATGCGGTAGTAAACATCGAGCGACGGATCTGTTTCGTTGTCCGTGCCTGCGTTCACATAGGACTTGCGGTTCGTGAGACTGAAACCGGGCACGATGTCGAGGCCCACGCCCTGATCGAGATTGCGCAGGCCCGTAGCCGTACCCACGATGCTCGGATTGAAGGTGCGGTTGCGCGACACCCACACTGCTTCTTCTCCGCGCCGGCGGATCGCCCGCGAGACATTGAAACCCCAGTCCTGGATGGCCGGATTGAACGGGATCGACTTGAACGGAATCGCAAACTCCGCAATCCAGCTGCCTGCGCCGGTCGTTGCCGCGGCTTCCCAGATGACGGTCCATTCGGCCTGGATCTGATTGTTCTGATACAGCATGTCGTTGCGCACGCCGTTCGCATTCACCTCGAAGCGGTAACCATTGCGCCCGGTGTTGAACGGATCGATGACGATCGCGATGCGATCGTCTTCCGCCAGCGTCGAACCCTGCTTCATGATGTTGGCGGTGATCTGGTCAGGCGAACCGCGGTCCCACATCCGGGCGCCTACGTACAGAGCATCCTTGTCGTACAGGAGATAGACCTCGGTACGTTCGGAGGGATGAGCACCATCACCCGGCCTGATCTGGGTCAGGTCTTCAATCACGCCTGCTGTCATCCACGCCGCCTCGTCCAGACGGCCGTCGATGACCGGCGGCGAACTGACCGGCACCACCCCGACGACTTTGACGGAGGAGAGCCCGGACTGCGCCGCCGCCGTGGCGGCAAACGCCAACGCACTTGCGGCAAGCAGGAGTCCGCAGCCGCCAGGTGCAGCAGCGCTCAACTTGAAGGCAGCACCCGCGTCTCGTCGGCAATCATCGACTCGATGCGCTCGAAGTCCGGGATCTGCGGCGTTTCGTTCAGCATGCGCACCCGGCACAGCAGCGGGTGATGTTCGTCCAACGCCGAATTGTCTGGCTTGACCATGTCGGAGCTGACGCGTACCAGCTGTGGAAAGCCCTGCGCCAGCACGGCGAAGCAACCTGCCTCCAGCCGCGAACCCAGCGCATGCAGTATCACGATGCGCGAGCGCGGCCCCGCCGGCGGCAGCGGCTGCCCGCACAGGCACTCGAAGGAAACCAGCGGTACCTGCTTGCCGCTCCAGCCCACCAGCCCCAGATACCAGGGCGGCGCGCCGGTCATCTGCGCCGGCAGCTGGTAGCTGATGACCTCGGCCACACAGGTGCGCGGCACCAGCAGACGGCCTTCGGCCAGCGGTACCAGCACACTGTAGACCTCGGCGACTCTTTCGCTCATCGCCGCAAACTACTGCGAGACGGCGGCCGCTGTCGAGCGGCGACGCGCCACCAGTGGCGTGATGGCGTCGATCAGCTGGCTTTCCTGATACGGCTTGCCGAGATAGTCGTCGACCCCGAGCTCGATGGCGCGCGCGCGATGCTTCTCGCCCACGCGCGAGGTGATCATGATGATGGGCACCTGGGCCAGCGTCGGATCGCCGCGCACATGGGCGGCCACCTCGTAGCCGTCCATGCGCGGCATCTCGATGTCCAGCAGGATGATGTCGGGCTTGTGCTCGGCCAGCAGCGCCACCGCATCCATGCCATCGCGCGCCGTCATCACGCGCATGCCATTGCGTTCCAGCAGGCGCTGCGTGACGCGCCGTACGGTAATCGAGTCGTCCACCACCAGCGCGAACACGCGGTTGTCGGCGCGCTCACGGGTGACGGTGGGCGCGGCGCGGCCGCGCCACTCGGCGCGCACCAGCGCGCCGATGTCGAGAATGATGACCACGCGGCCATCGCTGAGGATGGTGGCACCGGAAATGCCGCGGATGCCGGCAATCTGCGGTCCCACCGGCTTGACCACGATCTCGCGGCTGCCGATCAGTTCATCGGCGACCAGACCGGTGGAATGCTCGCCGGCCCGCACCAGCACCACCGGGATGGTGGCTTCTGACTCGGGCAGCGGCGCGGCTTCCATGCCCACATACAGCGACAGCGGCTGCAGGCGGTACTTCTGGTTGCCATGCGTGAAGCTGGCCGAATCGCTGCGCAGATGCGCCACGACTTCCTCGCGCGGCACCCGCACCACCCCTTCAATGGTGGGCAATGGCAGCGCGTAGTACTCATCGCCGGTACGCACCACCAGCGCATGACTGATGGCCAGCGTGAACGGCAGGCGGATCGTGAAGCGGGTGCCCTGGCCGCGCGTGCTTTCCATGTGCAGTGCGCCGCCCAGCTTCTTGATCTCGGTGGCGACCACATCCATGCCTACGCCGCGGCCAGCCTGCTGCGTCAGCGCGCTGGCGGTCGAAAAGCCCGGCTCCAGCACCAGCTGCATCACGTCATCGTCGGACAGCACCTGATCGGCGCTGATCAGGCCCAGCGACAGGCCCTTGCTGCGGATGGCTGCCAGATCCATGCCGGTGCCATCGTCCTGCACATCGACGATCACCTCGGCACCTTCGCGGCGCAGATGCAGATGAATGCGTCCGGTCTCGGCCTTGCCGGCGGCCACGCGCTCGGCCGGCGTCTCGATGCCATGCACCACGGCATTGCGCAGCATGTGCTCGAACGGCGGCAGCATGCGCTCCAGCACCTGTCGATCCAGCTCGCCGGTGGCACCCTCCACCACCAGCTCGGCCTGCTTGCCGGAGTCGCTGGCGGCCTGGCGCACGATGCGCGCCAGACGCTGCACATGACGCTGGAACGACACCATGCGCGTACGCATCAAGCCGTTCTGCAGTTCGGTGACGGTGCGCGACTGCTGTTGCAGCAGGTTCTGCGCTTCGCCCACCATGTCCTCGATCAGCTGCTGCACGCTGGCCACGTCGTTGGCGGATTCGGCCAGCGCGCGCGAGAACTGCTGGATCGATGAATAGCGGTCCAGCTCCAGCGGATCGAAGTCCTGGCGATGGGCGCCGTCGCTTTCATGCCGGTGCAGGATCTGCGCCTCGGTTTCGATCTCCAGCTTGCGCAGCTGCGCCTTGAGACGGATCACGGTGCGCGACAGCTCGCCAAGGTTGAATTCGATGCCGCCCAGCTGCTGTTCCAGCCGGGCGCGGGAAATGCTGACTTCGCCGGCGTTGTTCAGCAGCTGGTCGAGCAGTTCGGCGCTGACGCGCGCCATCTCGCCGCGCTCGCTGATCGAGGCCGCGGGCTCGCGACCCGGCGGCACCAGCGCCAGCGGCGCGATGGTCGCGGCCGTCGCAGCGACCGCGGCCGCCGCTGCGACGGGCGGGGAAACCGGTGGTGCCTCAACGACGGCAGGCGTTTCAATCGCCTCCATCGGCGGCGGAGCCGGAACCAACGCGGGCACTTCGACAAAGGAGTCGGGCGCGGCGGGAACCATCGGCTCACCACGCGCAACCGATTGAATACGTTCGATCAATGCCGTTGCCTGCGCCACGGCACGATCGGCAGCCACTGCCTCTCGCATGTGCGCCAGCTCATCCAGCGCCTGCTGCGCCACCGCACGCGCCTGCTCGTCGCTGGCGGCATTGCCCAGACTGATCTGGATGATCAGGCTTTCCAGTTCGTGCGACAGATCGCCCATGGCCGTCAGGCCTGCCATGCGCGCACCGCCCTTCAGGGTGTGCAGCGGACGCTTCAGCGCGGCGACGCTGTCGGCGCTGCCGGGCGTGGCGTTCCAGCTCTGCATCGCGGCCTGTGAGGCTTCCAGCAGTTCAGTGGCCTCTTCGCAGAAGATAGCGGCCACTTCCGGATCGAAATCCATGGCCACCGGTGCCAACTCGACCGGCGGCATGAAATCGGGAACGCCCACACGCACGCCGGTGTGCTCGGTCAGCACCGTGGCCTCCGTGATGCGCCGGTCCAGGTCGACCTCGGCACGCGCAATGCGGGCGCGCAGCGTGTCGTGCACGATGAAGTAGCCGGTGTTCTCATCGAGACGCGCGGCGACGGTCTCCATCGCGCCCATGCAGTCGGCCAGCAGCGCCAGATCCGAATCGTCCAGACCCACACCGCTGTCGAAGCACTTGCGCAGCCATTGATTGAGCGGCTCGGCCAGCCGGATGCCATGACGGGCTTCGGCCATCTTCGAACTGCCGGACAAGGTATGGCAGGCGCGATACACCTCTTCGGTGAGCACGTGCGGAGCCTGACGCCCCTGCTCGCGCTGCAGCCAGCCGCGCACCGCGGCCACATGGCTGGCGGTCTCACGCGCATAGATCTCACGCAGCGCCGCATCGGGGCCCGGCGACCGCTCGCCCATCACCGCAGTGAGCGCCGAGGTCGGTGCTTCTTCGTACTGTTCCTGCGGGGGCTCGGCGGCGGCAGCCGCCGGTTCCTGGACCGGCGGCGCTTCGATCAGCGGCGCCGCCTCAGCGATGGCGGTCTGTTCCAGCGTCGCGGCGGACGCCTTGTTGCGCACGGCTTCCAGCGCCGGATCGCGACCGGCAGCCAGTGCATGCGCACGCGAAATCAGTGCCGACGTATCGGTGCGTCCGGGTATGCCCGCTTCCAGTTCCTGCACCAGCCCCGGCATGGTCTGCACGGCCTCGCGCAAGGTTTCGACGATGGCCGGCGAACGCGTCAGCGTGCCATCGAGCAGACGGTTGACCAGGTTCTCGACCGCCCAGGCGAATTCGCCCAGATCGCGGGCGCCCACCATGCGACCGCTCCCCTTCAGCGTGTGGAATGAGCGGCGCACCGTGGTCAGCGCATCGCTCTCCAGCGGATTCTGGTCCCAGACCGGGAAATGCTGCTGGATGCGCACCAGCTCTTCGCGCGCCTCTTCGATGAACAACCGCAACAGATCGGGATCGGCCATCGGCATGATCGCGGTGGACGCCGGAGTGGCCGCCAGCACCGGTGGCGACGTCAAGCGGCGGTCGGTGCTATCCAGTTCGACCTTGAATGAAGCGTCAGCCGGCGGCGCTATGCGCACCGTGCGCGCATGGCCCTCGGGCGGCAGCGGCGGCACCGTGGGCAATATGCGTTCAGGCTCGCGCGCCAGCACCGCCAGGCAGTTGGCGGCATTGTCCAGCATGTACCACGGGTCGCTCCGTCCGGCCTGCAGCGTCTCGATGTAGTACTCGACGCTGACGATGGCATCCGCCAATCGGTCCAGGTACTCGCCCGACAGCATCGCGCCGCCGGGTCGCATCACCCGGCGCAGCTGCACGTTGATCTGTTCGAGGATCTCGACCGCGCGCGTCTTGCCCAGCATCAGCAGGCCCGCGGTGATGCCACGCATCAGCTCCGGCCAGTTGTCGAAGCCCGCGGCATCGAGGTTGCCGCTGACATTCTGCGCAATGCTTTCCTTGATGCGCGCCAGATTGATCACGCACTCGCGCAGCACCGCGGCCTGTACCTGACGGAAATCCTGGTCGGACTGCTCCTCGCCATCCCGTGCCATCTGGCGCGGCAGGATCAGGCCCACCAGCTGCTCATCCAGATGATCTTCCACCTTGATCAGTATGGCGGCGATCTGCACCAGTCCGGGCTCATCAGCCGGGCTGTGGCCGCCCACCATGGCGGTCAGCTTTTCATTGGCCTCCTGCACGCGCGTGCGCAGGTCGCCCAGACCCAGCACGCCCAGCGTGTCGCCCAGCTTGCGCAGCAACTCCATCTGTGGCGCCAGTTCCTCGACATGGCTGCCACCGCGGCGCACGAAAATATCCAGCACATCCTTGATGCGGGTCAGATCCTCGCGGATCGCCGCCGCCACGGTGTGCATCAGCTTGACCGACGGCGCCGACAGGTTGTCGCGCTCCTGCTCGATGTCCTCATCCACCGGCAACAGCTCGGACAGCCGGAACGAGGCGCGCACCGCGCCCACGCGCGGCCCGGACGTCGTGGCGCGCGCTATGTAATACAGCAGGTTGTTCAGCAGCTCGACCGGCGGATTCTGTGCGTAGCGGCCCTCGCCCTGCTCATAGAGCCGCTTGATCTCGCGATCAGCCAGACCCAGCAGGCGTTTGATCGCCACGCTGCCTTCCACGCCATGTTCGCGCAACGCCTCGAGCAGCGCGCCCGTCACCCACCACAGCTGGAATACGCATTGCTGGGTGGCAACCTGTTCGAGCTTGGTGGCCACGCTGCCCAGGATGTCCAGGTTCTGTTCCTGCCGCTCACCACGGATCCAGCCCACCAGGCCGGTCTGGAAGCGCGAGCGCAACCGGCGCGCCCACTGCGCCACGCTGAGCGGCGCCTCGCCGGCGGCCGGCGCCATCGGTTGCGCCTGCCGGTCGGATTTCAGGTTCAGCAGCAGCAGCGTACCTTCCGACAGCAGCGAACTGCCGCGCACAGCGCGCAGATCGTTGAGCAGCGGCAGCAGCACCAGCGCCATGTCGCGGCCGCCGGCCAGCACCCGTTCCAGGTAGCCGGGCAGCTGCACCATGGCGCGCATCAGCGCGTCCAGCACCTCGGACTGGCTCTTGCGTTCATCGACCGTGCCGACCAGATAGCGGCTGACCTGCTCCATTTCCTCGGCCAGCAGCGCGGCACCGTAAATTTCCAGTACGCGCAGCGCCCCCTGCACCAGATGCAGCTCGGCCACGCAGCGTTCCAGCAGCGACAGATTGTCCGGCTGCTCGACGTGCGCCTCGAGCGCCGTACGCGCATCGTTCAGCGCCACGCCGATCTCGCGCGATACCACCTGCAGTGTCTGTGTCGCCAGCTCTGTCATATCAACTCTGACCGCCACCCGAAATCTTCAGCCGCGACTGGCTGCCAGTGGCACCCGGAACCTCCAGGGTACGGTGCAGGCCCGTGTTGCCGGGCGAACCGGCCGGCAGGCGGAAACCGGCTGCAGCCTTGCGCAACGCCGCCGACAGATCGGCCAGACGCACGATGGACTGCGAGGTGGCGCTGGTGGCGTCGGCGGTCTGCGCGCTGATTTCGCGCAGCACCTGCATGTTGCGGGCAATGTTCTGCGCCGCCGCCGACTGGCTGCGCGAGCTCACCGAAATGTTCTGCACCAGGCTGGCGATCTGATTGGAGACCTGTTCGATTTCCTGCAGCGCCGCGCCGGCGTTCTCGGCCAGCAGCGCACCGCCGACCACGTCGGTGGTGCTGCGTTCCATCGACACCACCGCTTCGTTGGTATCGGTCTGGATGGTGCGCACCAGCACCTCGATCTGTTTGGTGGCGTTGGCCGCGCGTTCGGCCAGCCGCTGCACTTCATCGGCCACCACGGCGAAGCCACGGCCGGCCTCGCCAGCCATCGAGGCCTGGATCGAGGCATTCAGCGCCAGGATGTTGGTCTGTTCGGCGATATCGCTGATCAGCTCGACGATGTTGCCGATCTCCTGCGAGCTCTCGCCGAGCCGCTTGATGCGCTTGCTGGTCTCCTGGATGGTCTCGCGGATGGTGTTCATGCCGTCGATGGTGCGACGCACGGCATCGCCACCCTTGTGTGCCACATCCACCGAATGGCGGGCCACGTCCGAGGAGCGCTCGGCATTGCCCGACACTTCTTCAGTGGAAGCGGCCATCGCGGCGATGGACTCGGTCGCGGAGGCAATCTGCTTGGACTGCGCACCGCTGGCCTTGGTCAGGTGCGAGGCCAGCGCCTGGGTCTGGCGCGCCGTGCCATCCACCTGCATCGCCGAATGATTGATGGTAGCCACCAGCTTGCGCAGCGCCTCGACGGCGTAATTGACCGAATCGGCAATGGCACCGGTGATGTCTTCGGTCACCGTGGTCTGCACCGTCAGGTCGCCATCGGCCAGGTTGGCCATCTCGTCCAGCAGCTTCAGGATGGCCTGCTGATTGCGGTCGGTCTCGCGCTGCTGGGCCTCGGCCGCCAGCCGCTGCTGTTCCAGCAGCGCATTGAGCCGCCCCAGCGAGGTCAGCATCCAAACCAGCGGAATTACAGCAAGAACAGCAACAATGGCGGCAGGCCATGCCGGAAATTGAACCATTGGCAATACAATGCAGGCTATCGCCGCCAGCACCAGCAGCGACATGGCGAACAGCGCGCCGTTGCGCAGCGCCTTCATACCGCACCATTGATAAAGGAGGGGTCTTCCAGCAGCGCGCGCAGCTCCAGCACCGGCCAGATCTCCCCCTCGTGCCGGAACGAACCGGCCAGATAACGGGCGCAGGGCACGATGGTGGTGGGACGTTCGGCGCCGAAGTCGCTGTCGGCAAAGCGGCGGAAGCCCAATACCTCATCCACCAGCAGACCCGCGGGCACGTCACGATGATTGGCCACCACGACGCGGGTATTACGCGAAGGGGGTGTGGGGCCGCCGCCCAGATGCTGGCGCAGATCGATGATGGGCAGCAGCTGGCCGCGCACGTTCGCCAGTCCCAGTATCCAGGCGCGCGCGCCCGGTACACGGGTCAGCGGCGTCGGCACGCCCATCACTTCGCGCACCTCTTCGCGGGCAATCAGGTAACTCTCCCCGGCCATGCGCATCGCCACACCCACCCACTCCTGCCCGGTCGCCGGCTGGTTCTCCGGGCTGGCTGTGACGGCGCGGCCGCGGCGTTCCAGCTCGGCCAGCAGTTCCAGCGGGCGGTCCCGCAGGTTCTTGAGCGCTGCGCCCTCGAGCATGTTCAAGTGTTCAGAGCGGCATGGGCCTTCTCAACCAGCTTGTCGGTCGAGACGGGCTTGACCAGATAGTCGACCGCGCCCTGGCGCAGGCCCCAGATGCGATCGGTCTCCTGTCCTTTCGACGTCACCATCACAATGGGAATGGCACGGGTGTCGGGATCGTTGGCCAGCGTGCGGGTGGCCTGGTAACCATTGACGCCCGGCATCACGATATCCATGAAAATCAGGTCCGGATGCATCTGGCGCGCCATGCGGATGCCCTCGGCGCCATCGCCGGCCACCGCAATACGATAGCCGTGGCGTTCCAGCGCAGTCTGCATCACATGCACTTCGGTGGGCGAATCGTCGACGATCAGAATGAGCGGCATTGTCAGCTCCCGAGGCTCCCGATCAGCGGCTGATGTGCGCTTCAATGGCGCCCAGCAGCTCGTCCTTGGTGAAGGGTTTGGTCAGATAGTGTTCCGAGCCGACAATGCGGCCGCGGGCACGGTCGAACAGGCCATCCTTCGAGGACAGCATGATGACCGGGATGGAGCGGAACACCTTGTTGTGCTTGATCAGCGCGCAGGTCTGGTAGCCGTCCAGACGCGGCATCATGATGTCCACGAACACGATGTCGGGCTGATGATCGGCGATCTTGGCCAGCGCATCGAAGCCATCCACCGCGGTGTAGACCTCGCAGCCTTCCTTGCTCAGCAGCGTTTCAGCCGTGCGCCGGATGGTCTTGCTGTCGTCGATAACCAATACTTTGAGGCCCTTGAAGGCCGGGCCGGCGCCATTCATGTCGGGTTCGCTCCGTTGCGCATCAATTTCCATCGTGCATCACCTGGCAGGCATCATGCTGTGATCGAAGCAACGCCCAGAACACTCGTCCAGATACAGTCGGCGCGTTTTAACATATCGGCACATACCCGGCTATGCCGGTTGCGTCACGGTTTTGCACCTTGCGCGACGGTGTGCGAAACATAATTGCCGGTTTTGAGGAGCAACGATGAATACAGCGGTACGGATGGTGGTGGTCATGGATCCGATCGACCACATCAAGTACGAAAAGGACACCACGCTGGCCATGTTGCTGGCCGCGCAGCGGCGCGGCTGGTCGCTGCATTACGCCGAACTGGCCGATCTGCGGCTGCGCGATGGCGTGGCCGAGGCACGCCTGACCGACCTCAAGGTGCATGCCGATCCGCAGCGCTGGTACGAGCTGGGCACGGCCACCGTTGCGCCGCTGGGTGGCTTCGACGTGATCCTGATGCGCAAGGATCCGCCCTTCGACACCGAATTCATCTACAGCACCTACATCCTCGAACGCGCCGAACTGGCCGGCGCGCTGGTGGTCAACCGGCCACGCGGCCTGCGCGACTTCAACGAGAAGGTCTACACAGCCTGGTTCCCGCAATGCTGCGCGCCGACGCTGATTACCCGCGACCAGGAAGCGCTGGCGGCCTTTGCCGCCGAACATGGCAAATCCGTGTGCAAACCGCTGCACGGCATGGGCGGCCGCTCGATCTTCGCGCTGGAGCCGGGAGACAAGAACGCGCAGGTCATCTACGAGACGCTGACCGATTACGGCACGCGCTACGCCATGATCCAGAAGTATCTGCCCGACATCGTCACCACCGGCGATTCACGCGTCATCCTGGTGGATGGCGAGCCGGTACCCTATGCGCTGGCGCGCATACCTTCACCGCACGACAACCGCGGCAACCTGGCCGCCGGCGCCAAGGGCGTGGGCCGCCCCATCAACGACCGCGATCGCTGGCTGGCGGGACAGATCGGTCCGGTGCTGCGCGAGGCCGGCATGCTGTTCGTGGGACTGGATGTCATCGGCGGCCATGTCACTGAAATCAATGTCACCAGTCCCACCGGCGTGCGCGAACTGCAGCAGCAGTTCGGCATCGACATCGCCGACCTGCTGATGGACGCCATTGCACGACGCCTGCAGGCCCGCCACCGATGAATGCCGCCGTGTCCCGCACGGCGCGATCGCTGGCCAGCCGCGCGCCAGTGCGCGAACGGCTGATCACCATGTTGTTCCTGACGGCGCTGCTGCACGCCATCGTCATTCTCGGCCTCACCTTCGGCACCAGCGCCGATGGCGATACCACTCCCGGCATGGAAATACTGCTGGTCACCGAGGATCTGCCTGAATCAACCGACAATGCCGCCGCGGCGTACCTGGCGCAGCGTCGACAACAGGGGGCAGGCAATACGCGCACCCTGCCCACCAGCACCGTGGCAACAACCTCACCGCCGCAGGAACCGCAGGAATCGCAGCGCGGCAGCGCCGAGCAGCAGGCGACGCCCTTGCTGAGCACTACCGGTCGCTCGCCACTGATCCGTTATCTGGGCACCATCGAAGTGGCTGCTGCCCGCCCACCGCGACCGGCAGTCAGTAGCGAGCGCCCCAGCAGCGGACGCGGCGAAGGCACTGAGCTGGTGCTGCGCGGCGATGCGCGCACCGGCCGGTGGCTGGCACCGGATACGCAGGCCACAACACTGGCCCCCTATCTGGATTCCTGGCGTCGCAAGGTGGAGCGCCTGGGCACGCTCAACTACCCGAATGCAGCGCGGGCCACACGTCAGGCCAGCAGCCCTGTCATTGAAGTGGCAATCCGTTCAGACGGGCGGTTGCAGGAGGCGCGTTTGCAGCGCAGCAGTGGTCAGCCGGCGCTGGATCAGGCCGCATTGAGCATTCTGAAGCTGGCCAGCCCCTTTGAGCCGTTTCCGCCGGAAATGGCGGCTGAATACCGCATTCTGCGTTTCGCCTACCAATGGGAATTCGTCGCCGGACGCACCAGCATCGGCAACGTGACCACCGGCACGGATGGCGCAGCCGGGCCTTGAGAGCCCGCCGGGGCACCCCCATACTGCCAACATGGCCGAGGACAACTACCTCTCCAATCAATTGCTGGTTGCGATGCCATCGTTGACCGATGGCAATTTCTCGCAGGCCGTCACGCTGATCTGCGAACACACCGACAAGGGCGCCCTCGGCATCGTGTTGAACAAACCGCTGGGCATGAAGCTCGGCGATGTGCTGTCGCAGATGAAGCTCGAACCCAACGACATCGTGGTTGGCGAGCAGCGCGTGCTGCGCGGCGGCCCGGTGCACGGCGACCGCGGCTTCGTACTGCATCGTCCGGGTGGCGAATGGGATTCCACGCATCGCGTTTCCGATGATGTGCAGGTCACCACATCGCGGGATGTACTGGCGGCCATCGCCCGTGGCGAAGGTCCGCAGGACGCCTTTATTGCGCTGGGCTATGCGGGTTGGGAAGCCGGACAGCTGGAGCGCGAAATCCTCGACAACGCCTGGCTGGCGATTCCGATGAACGACCGCATCGTGTTCGAACTGCCGTTCGAGCAGCGCTGGGCTGCGGCCTGGAAACTGCTGGGCGTCGACAGCTCACGACTCAGCTACGTCAGCGGCCACGCCTGAGGCGGCTTACCACTTCACCAGAAATGCCAGTACCGCGGTCTGCAGCTAGTGGCCCGAAAATCCGAGGCCGGTCACTATCATTCGACTTCCAATATTCTTGAAGCCGGCTGAACTTACGTCGGAGAAGCCCTTATTGATTTCACTCAGGGGCGCAGCTCTCCCCAATTCCGTCGAGCGGGCAAAGCCGTGCAGTCACCACACCGGTGCGCGGCCGTCGCTGGCGCGCGATCGTTCTTCAGCCCACCTATCTAGTCGCCCTGTTTGGGGCGGCGACGGGCTACGGCGTGATGATCCTGGCAATGACTGCCACGCCCCTTGCAATGATCCATCACCACCACGGGCTGGCGACAGCGGCAACCGTGATCCAGCTGCATACCCTTGGCATGTTCCTCCCGTCCTTCTTCACTGGCGACCTGATCGCCAGATTCGGTGTCGTGCGCGTCATGCTCGCGGGGGTCGCTCTGCTGCTCGGCCATGTGCTTACAGCCCTAAGCGGAACGCAGTTCCTGTCGTTCGCTGGAGCTCTGATATTGCTGGGGGTCGGCTGGAACTTCCTATATGTGGGAGGCACGACGCTGCTGACCAGGACCTACACCGCAAAGGAATCCGCTCGCGCCCAGGCCACGAACGACATGACGATCTTCGCGGTCGGCCTAGCGTGTTCGCTCGGCGCAGGCGCGCTGCTGGACACATTGGGATGGCAACGCCTGAACCTTTTGCTCATCCCGTGGCTCTTCGCAGCGGGGACCGCGCTGCTCTGGTTCGCGGTCCGGGAACGGCGTGAAGCCGTCGACTAACCTTGGAGAACACCTGCGGTAGCGCAGGGTATCACCCACTGCATGGTCTGTCGGTTTGCGAAACCCCGATTTGAGTCACTATCAGTGAGCATTTCGGGCTTATCTCAAACCGCCTGCGCGGATAGCACATGGACCGATACGGAGCGATGACGGTCGTCAGATGCCTGAAAACAGAATGTATATACAAAATGTTTTTCCGCGTCCGGCGAAACTCGGCAGCCCGGCGTTCAGTGTGGCGCGCCCGAGTGCATCGCCATCAATATACGGGCTTCGCCACGACTCAGACCGCAACGTGTCACCAGCTGCGGATAGCAAGTTCAAACCCCCGTTGCTCAGCCTACTTCATCCGGTTTGTTTCGCAGAACGGGCCTGATTTCCGGCCGCAGGCTATCGTCGGTGAGCGGCGCCGATCAACTGAAGGTCGCGAACATTGCCTGCGGGCTATCGAATCCTCCCAGCAGCAGCGTTTAATCCCGCATGTCAGCCCGCCCGAGCGGCATGTCCGAACCGGCGGAACGTCGAACGATGGCGGCGCAAATCCGGACTCTTGCCGTAGACCGGGTCGCACTCGCGGAAAGAAGAATCACAGCCGATTCCCGTCGGGAGCTGAACATGCCCGGCCCGCAGTCGGCGCCCGGTATGCGCCCCAACCAGGAGACATCATGCAAAACTCACCCTATGCTCTGACCATCGACGGCCAGCGCGTCTTCTCCGACGAGACGATGCAGGCCATCAATCCGGCGACGGAACTGCCCATCTGCTCTTTCCCTCTCGCTTCTCGGGTGCACCTCGAATCTGCCGTGTCGGCTGCCCAGCGGGCGTTCCGCGCTTGGTCGGCAACCGCGCTCGCGGAGCGCCAAGTCATGGTGGCGGCGCTGGGCGATCTGATCGAGCAGAACCAGGAAGCTTTCATCAATCTGCTGATCACGGAGCAGGGCAAGGGACGCGCGGCGGCCGAATGGGAAATCGGCGGCTCGATCTACTGGTGCCGGGAGATCGCCAAGCAGTCGCTTGAAGAAGAACTGATCTCGCGCAACGGCGACGACGAGATCGTCACCCGCTACACGCCGATCGGCGTGGTGGGCGGCATCACGCCCTGGAACTTCCCGCTGCTGCTGGCGGTGTGGAAGATCGCGCCGGCGCTGGTGGCCGGGAACACGGTGGTGCTCAAGCCCTCTCCCTACACGCCGCTGTGCACGCTGTGGTTCGGCGAGCTCGCCCAGACGGTGCTGCCGCCCGGCGTGCTCAACATCCTGTCGGGCGGCAACGAACTCGGCCAGTGGATGACCGAGCATCCGGCGATCGGCAAGATCTCGTTCACCGGATCCACCGCGACTGGCCGGCAGGTAATGCGCAGCGCGGCGACGAACCTCAAGCGCCTGACGCTTGAGCTGGGCGGCAACGACCCGGCGATCGTGTTGCCCGACGTGGACGCGAAGGCGATTGCGAAGGACCTGTTCTGGGCCTCGTTCGCCAACAGCGCCCAGTTCTGCGTTGCCTGCAAGCGGCTGTACGTGCATGAGGACGTGTACGACGACGTGGCGCGCGAACTCGTGGCGTATGCCAAGACCGTGAAGATGGGCAACGGCCTGGAAGCTGGTGTCGAACTCGGCCCGCTGCAGAACAAGATGCAGTACGACAAGGTCTCCGGGCTGCTGGCGGACAGCCGCGCCGCCGGCTTGAACTTCCTGCTCGGCGGCACGCCCATGGAGAAGCCGGGCTACTTCGTCCCCGTGACCCTCATCGACAATCCGCCCGAGGACGCCCGCTGCGTGGTGGAGGAAGCCTTCGGCCCGGTGCTGCCGCTGCTGAAGTACCGCGACGTCGAGGACGTGGTCGCGCGCGCCAACGACACGCACTACGGACTGGCCGCCTCGGTTTGGGGCAAGGATCTCGCCACCGCCGAACGCGTGGCGCGTCGGATCGAGGCCGGCACGGTGTGGATCAACCAGGTTCACGTTTTCGCGCCCAACATCGCCTTCGGCGGACACAAGCAGTCGGGCGTGGGCATCGAGAACTCACTGCACGGCCTGTCCGAGTACACGAACATGCAGACCGTGATGCGCAAGGCCCTGGCATGAACGGCAACGCCACCTCGTTCCAGGCCTCGGTCGGCGGCCTCGTGCGCGACGCCGCCCGCCGCTTCGGCAGCAAGACGGCGCTGGTCTTCGAGGACCAGCGCTGGAGCTTCGCGCAACTCGACGAGGCCTCGTCGAAAGTGGCTGCGGGGCTGCGGGCGCTCGGGCTGGGAGCCGGCGACACGGTCGCGCTGTACTCGCCAAACTGTCCCGAGTGGATGATCGGGTACTACGCGGTCTTGAAGCTGGGCGGCATCGTCAACCCGCTGAACCTGATGCTCACGCCGGAGGAGGCCGCCTACGCGATGAACGATTGCGGCGCGGTGGCGGTGGTCGGTTCGAGCGACCGCATCGCCGCGCTGGCCCCCGTGCGCGGGCAGACCGGGCTGAAGCATTGCGTGACCTACGGCGGCCCGGCGCCCGAAGGCGCGCGCGACTTCCGCAGCCTGCTCGACGGCGGGGTCGGCGGGTCGGCGAGCTTCCCGGTCGAAGGCATCGAGCTCGACGCGCCCTGCACCGTCGCCTACACCTCAGGCACGACGGGCCACCCCAAGGGCGCGCTGCTCACCCACCGCTCGATCCTGATGAACACGGCGATGACCGCGACGATGCATGTACGTACCGCCGCCGACACCGTGGTCTCCGCGCTGCCGTGCTCGCACGTCTACGGCAACGTCGTCATGAACGCGGCCATCGCCCACGGCATGACGCTGGTGCTGCACAAGGCATTCGACGTGGAGTGCGTGCTCGCGAGCATCCAGGCCGAGCGGGCGACCATGCTCGAAGGCGTGCCGACGATGTACATGTACATCCTCGACCATCCGAAGCTGGGCCAGTACGACCTGTCTTCGCTGAGCCGCTGTACGGTGGGCGGGCAGACCATGCCCGAGGCCAAGATGCGCCAGGTCGAGGCCGCGTTCGGTTGCCCGCTGATCGAGCTCTGGGGCATGACCGAACTCGGCGGCCTGGGCACGACGCACAGCGCCTACGGCCCGCCGCGCCTGGGCTCGATCGGCGTGGCGCTGCCGCACCTGAGCGCGCGGATCGCGGCCACCGACGGCACCAACCGCGTGCTGCCCGTCGGCGAGGTCGGCGAACTGCAGATCCGCGGGCCGGTGACGATGCGCGAGTACCTCGGCCGCCCCGACGCCACCAAGGAAACTCTGGAGCCCGACGGCTGGCTGCACACCGGCGACCTGGCCCGACAGGACGAAGACGGCTACATCTACGTGGTCGACCGCCTGAAGGACATGGTCATCACGGGCGGTTTCAATATCTATCCTGCCGAGCTGGAGCGGGTGATCGCCGAGCACCCGGACGTCGCGATGGTGGCGGTGAGCAGTATTCCAGACGAAGCCAAGGGCGAGCTGGCCAAGGCCTACGTCGTGCCGCGCAAGGGCGTCGCGCTGGACTTCGAGGCGCTCGAACGGCACTGCCGTTCGCGCCTGGCCGCCTACAAGGTGCCGCGGGCCTGGCAGGCCGTGGACGACCTGCCCAAGACCAGCAGCGGCAAGATCCTGCGACGCAAGCTGCGCGAACTGGGCAACGGCTGACGGCCCCCCCGGAAGGAGGTCGCCTGAGTGCGCTATTCGCGGCTTCCGGCTGAACAGGAAAAATCAGAAATTCGCGGATAGCCCCATACCATATGTGCGAGGAGAGCCTACTGTGAGGATCGTGAATCCCCCGACGAACGGGCTTGCCTGGCCGCTGTTGTAGACCGGTTCGTTCGTGATGTTGCGGACGAATGCCCGGACTGACAGCTTCGAGTTTGGAGTGCGATAGGCCAGAACGGCGTCAAATGTTGTGTGCGCCTTGTCTCTCAAAGAAGGCAGGAAGTCGACGGAAAGCCACCTGGCAGATACGTAGTTCATGCTTCCCTTCGCCTCGATGTCGCCGCCGTTGGGGAGTACGAAGCGGTGAACATAGCTGGCATTCGCGGTCCATTTCGCTGCTTTGTTCAGTTGCCTGCCGCTGCAATCGATGAGGGAGGTGTTCACCTTCCCCGCAACGGGAGTGACCGAGCATCCCGTCGTGAGGCCCTCTGTTGCCAGCGGATCTCCGGTGGCCGTGTTGAGGGTCGGCTGCTCGAACGTGAAGCTGTCATATATGGAATGGAGATATTCCACGCTGGCGGTCAGCGTATCGTTCGGCGCGAGCCTGGCGATCAGGTCCGTGCTCAGGCCATATTGGGTGGCCTTGCCGGCGTTGATGTATGTCTGCGCCACATTGCCCAGCGAATCGATCGTGACGCGGTTTTCCTGGTGATCGTCGTATTTCCACAGGAAAGCCTCGAGGTTGAGCTGCAGCCTGTTGTTGAAGAAACGATTGCGCGAACCCAGCTCATAGGCCAGCAGCGTTTCCGGCTTGTAGCTGTCGGCTTCTCCAACATCCGTTGGGCCTGTGACCGTCGCGGTCGGAGCGAGATTGGCTGAAAATCCACCCGCCTTGAAACCCGTGGCGGCTGTGGCATAGAGCATGTTCGACGGCGACAGGTCGAACTCCATGCCCGCCCGCCAGTTCGTCTCTCGGAAGGTCTTTTTGCCCGCGAAGGTTTCGGCTACGCATCGTGCATCGATTGGCGTGCATTGCCCCGGGACGTAGGACAGGAAGTCCAGGCCCGGATTGTTGGCATAGGATGTGCCGCCAAGCTCGCGCCGATCGCTCGTATAGCGCAGGCCGGCGATCACCCGGAGCGGGTCGGAGATGGAATAGGTCGCCTGGCCGAATGCAGCGTAGCTGCGCGTTTCTATGCGCAGGTCGATCGAACTGTTCTGCAACGAACCGCTGAGAACATCGAATGCTGACGTCTGCGCTTCATTGTAGAAGAAACCGCCGATGACCCACTTCAGCGCGCCATCGCTTTGGCCCAGCCGTGCTTCGACCGACGTCTGCTTGGATGTCTCGTCCTTCACGTTGTATTCAAAGGTGGGGTAAAGCGTGTAATCGAGGCTTGCGGACCGGTAGGCAGGAATGACGGTCAACGTCGCAAAATCCAGCTCATAATCGAGCTGGGCCCGCACCCCCCAGAAATGATTGTCCGTGCCGCGCTCGCCCGTGCCATCCGTCTTCGCCAGCTGCGTGAAGCCGGTAGGGCAGGCGCCCTGATAGGGATACAACGCGAACGACGGGAAGACCGCTGTGGGTACGCACTGTCCGGCGGCCGCGGATGCACCGTTGAAGACAGCGATTCCGGCAGAATCGGTGTTCGATGTCCATGGACTCTTCCCATCGATCTTCACGGCGGCGCCGCCGCCGATGCCGCCGACGTGGGTATAGTCTCCGCCGAGCACGATCGACAGCTGATCGTCGGGCTGCCAGAGCAGCTGCAGACGGGCCGATTGCTGGCGCTGGTCGTCCCAGCCGTTGCTCAGAAAGCCGTCCCGCGTCGTCAGCTGGAATGCGCCGCGTATCGCCGTGGTGGCGGACAGCGGAAGGTTGACCGCGCCGTCGAGAGTGGCCTTCTGGTAGTTGCCGACTTCGAGGTTGCCATGTGCGGAGTGCTCTCCGAGGATCGGTTTGTTGGTGATGACGTTGACGGCGCCACCAGATGCGTTGCGGCCGTACAGTGTGCCCTGCGGTCCCTTGAGCACCTCCACGCGCTGGATATCATGGAAATGGCCTTCGATCGCGCTCGAACGGCCGATCGAGACGCCATCGACGCTGAATGCCACGGCCGGATTCGTGATCGGCGTCGTTCCCGTATCACCGACACCGCGGATATAGATCTGGGTTGCCGCGCCCTGCTGGCCGACTTGCACCCCTGGAACGAGTCCGGCCAGATCCTTCACCTGCGTCGTACCAGCCGACCGCAACTGTTCGCTCGACAGCACCGATATCGGCACGGACGCTTTTTGCACTGATTCCTCGCGGCGTTGCGCCGTGATGGTGATCTCGTCGATCGTCGCGGTACCATCGGTGTCCTGCGCATCCTGCGCCCATGCCGGCATCGATTGAACCAGCGCCATCACGATGCAGCACGACAGTCCATATATCTCTTTCATAGTCGGTCTCCCCAGAGATTTAGAGTTATTGCAGTGAGTTCATCGTCGAGAATCACGAGGCCATCGTCGGTGCTTGGTCTTCAGGAACAAACAGCTTATTTGAGCGCTCTTTTCCCCCTTCGCTCCTGATGAGGGCCGTTACCCTCTTGCACGGTCGCTCAGTCCAGCGGCGCCGCACGCGGCAGACGATCGAAATAGTCGAGCAGCATGGCTAGCCCGCGATCCGTCTTGACCAGCTTCGCCTCGCCACGCGGGCGGAAGCGGATTGTCTTGAGGATCCCGGCATCCTCCGCATTCAGTTGGTAACCGAAGCCGATAAAGGCGTCGATCGTCCGCTCCGCCTGCTGCAGGCCGGCCTCATCCCCATCCGCGGGCTTCATGACGGCGAAGACGGCAAACTGGTGGTGCCAGTAGGGGCGCGGCGAATTGGACGCCACCATCGTGAAATGCCCCGGTGCAAAGGGCTGCATGTCGCGCATCGAGAAAGCGTTCTGATAGTAGACCTTGCCCCCGCCGGTCGGATGCAGCACATCGAAATCGAACCTGATCGATGTCGGCTCGACGACATAATTGCGCCCCTCCGCATCGTGCGGGATATTGTGGACGAACTTCACATGCTCGAAGTCGAGCGCGTTGGTAATCGGGACCCAGCTTTCGACGTTGTGCAGCCCCATGTCGATCGCCCGGAAGACGACATCGTCCTCGGTAACGCCGATGAGCGAGGGCACTTCGCCGATCGGCTCGCGCCCGTTGAAGACCCAGATGAGCCCCCAGCGTTCGGCGACCGGATAATTCTGGATGCTTGCCGTCGAGAGGGCCTTGCCGAGTGACGGAACATGCGTGCAGGCACCGCCGGCGCTGTACCGCCAGTGGTGATAGGGGCAGCGGACTTCACCCTCCACCAATTCCCCCTGCGACAGGTCGGCGCCCAGATGTGCGCAATAGGCCGTCTGCACGACCGCCGCCCCATCGGGACCGCGATAGGCGATGATCCGCGAATTCAGGAAGTCGATGCCCTTGACCTTGCCGGGCTCGAGATCGGTCGACAGGCAAACCGGATACCAGGATTGGAAATAGGCACCGTCCTGCCAATAGCGCAGGTTGATTCCCTCGGTCACCGTCTCCGCATTAGTGGCCATCGTTTATTCCCCCGTAATTTTTTTAGTTGGTCAGTAGAGTAGTGCCGCCTCATCAGCTCAGTCAAATCTTTCATATGTCGAGTTTTACACATGAAGTGAAACCAGCAGCAGCGATCCACCGAACCGGAGAGGCGGTTGTGTCTTCCACTGCACGGACTTGATGACCATAGCCCGCTGATTCACACCGCGGGCAGGACGGGGTTGCGCCCACGCGGGATTAAACACGGATGCTGGGAGGATTCGACAGGTCGCAGGCAATGTTGGCGACCTTCAGTTGATCGCCGTCACTCATCGACGCTACCCTGCGGCCGGACACAAGGTCCGATCTGCGAAAGACACTGGCGAGAAGGCGGTTTGAAAATTATCCGCCCTTGGACCGAAGCTGCTCCATGCCGACAGAACCGAACTACAACCGCAAACCCATTCCGCGCAGCATTCTGATTTTCGGCGCGGCGGCCCACATCGGCAGGCCCCTGGCCGAATTCCTGCGCAAAGAGGCACCGCAGATCCGGCTGCGCCTGGTCAGCACCAAGCGCGAGCGTTGCGATGCCTTGCGCCGCGACTTTCCGCAAGCCGAGGTGGTCGGCGCGAACTACTTCGACCTGGCCTCGCTCGAGCGTGCGGTCGAGGGCATGGAAGGGATTTTCGTCCTTACGCCGGGCGAAACCGACGAAAGGCCGGCCATGACGAACTTGGTGGCTGCGGTGAAGAAGGCTGGCTGCGCGGTTCACATCCTGCGCGGCGTCGGCATGCAGCCCGAAGCCAGCCTTCGGCGCATTCCGGAGACGTTGCGCCAGCCGCCGGCCCTGAGCCTGCCCATTCAGCACCCGATCGCCAAGCAGATCCTCGACGAGAGCG
This sequence comes from Gammaproteobacteria bacterium, assembly GCA_020029535.1. Lineage (GTDB taxonomy): Bacteria > Pseudomonadota > Gammaproteobacteria > Steroidobacterales > Steroidobacteraceae > FEN-1191. The sequence continues at coordinate 29,528 of JAIBJM010000020.1, forward strand.
GTCTGCCGGTGACCTACCTCAACTTCGGCGCCACTTTCATGGACAACTTCTTCCGCCGCATGGCGGCGGGGCTACGGCGCGAGCGCAAGCTGATCTGGCACAACCGCTTGATTCCGTTCATTGATCCGCGCGACATCGCGGAAGTCGCTGGGCGGCTGTTCCTCTCGGACAACCACCGGCACATCGGTCAGTTCCACACGCTGAACAACGGCCGCGACCTCATGCGCTTCAGCGACGTCGCAGAACTGATGACGGAAGTGTTCGGCGAGAAGATCACGCACGATGGCAGCAAGGAAGCCTTCTTCGCGGAGTACCGCGAGCAGATGGGCGACATGCGCTCGAGGCTGTGGAACTTCTTCGAGTACGAGCGAGACAACGAGGTCGTCTGGGCGCCCAACAACTTCGTCGAGCGAACCCTCGGGCGCAAGCCGACGACGCTGCGGCAGTGGCTCCAGGAGCACAAGGATCAGTTGCTCTCGCCTGCCGGGTAAGTGCAAAGTCGTTTGCCAATACATTAGCCTGCGGGCTATCGAATCCTCCCAGCAGCAGCGTTTAACCCCGCATGGACGCAGCCCGCCCCGGCAAGCGACAGGTGGCGGAGATGCTGGTCAACCACGCCGTGCTCAAGCACTCCTACGCCGACTATGCGGCCGAAGCGGCGCGGTAAGGCGCGCTCAGCGCGTTACGAGGCCTTCGCGGTGCTCTGCTTGATGAGGCTTTCAGCGGGAATGCCAAATCTTGTATGCAAGCCTTCAATCATGCGCAAAGTCAGCGGGCGTTTGCGACTGAGCACTTCGTAAACCCTGTTCTTGCGCCCGATGACCGGTTCCAGGTCCTTGACCGTCAAACCCGACTGCTCCATCCGGAACTTGATCGCTTCAACGGCGTCCGGAAGATCCATTGGGAAGTGCCTGCGCTCATAGGCTTCGACAAGCGTCGTCAGCACGTCCAGCCGATCCCCCTCGGGTGTGTTGATTTTCGCAGTCATCAGGGATTCGATTTCCTTGAGGGCAGCGCGGTAGTCCGCCTTGGTTCTGATGGGCCTGATATGCATGGCGTGTCCCTTAAATGGCCTGCGCGTCGATGGCATCGTACTGACGGTGTGTGCCGATGAACCGTATGTAGACGATCCTGTATGGATAGTTGATTCTCGTAACAATGCGGTACTTGTTCCCGCCGATGTTGAAAACAACGCGGCTGCCATGAAGGATGCTGGCGTTACCAAACTGCGCTTTTACGTCGCTTGGTTTCGACCAGTCCGACTTCATCACGTCCCTGTACCAGGCGAGTGTCGGTCCCTCCGCATCGCTGTACTGCGGGTGATCGTTCCAGAACGCCTTGAGCGTCGAGACAGCGATCACCCTCATGGCTTGCATCCTAGTCCCAAATTGGGACTAAGACAATGACTGGAGGGCTTTGTGACCATATTCATACGGCGTAAAATTTGCTCACCATGAGGGCAGTCGTAGCTGCAGGGCAACCTGCAAAGGCGATGTCTTTGGCGAGATTCGTCGGATTGCTTGGGAGCGAGTGGCGCGCTCAGATCAGCGGCAGCCTGTCGATCTTCGCCGCGCAGATGAAATCGTTTTCCGACAGCCCCTGGATGGCGTGTGTGGAATAGCGCACGCGGACGAGATCGCTGAACGAGTGCTTGCGCATGCAACCCCGATCGACGCGACCTGCGCGGTCATCAGGCGGAGGAATCACCTCTTGGCGTACGAAATTCTGCGCGGGATCGTGTATGAGGCCATACGAGGCGGCTAGTAAGTTCAAACTCCCGTTGCTCAGCCTGCTTCATCCGGTTTGTTTCGCAGATCGGACCTTATGTCCGGCCGCAGGGTATCGTCGATGAGCGACAGCAATCAACTGAAGAGCTCGTGGGCTATCGAATCCTCCCAGCCGCCGCGTTTAACCCCGCATGGACGCAGCCCCGCCCCGCCCACTGCATGAATCAGCGGGCTATGGTCATCAAGTTCAAATCAGACTGAGCCCCAGCATCGCATTCCCACCGACGTGACGTGGACCAAGCTCACCTGGCGCGCAGCGCTGGACCACAAGTTCAGCGATGATGTGCTGGGTTACGTGTCGTACAACCGTGGTTTCAAAAGCGGCTCGTTCAATCCGTTTACCTGGACCAACCCACCCACCAATCCGGAGGTACTGGATGCTTACGAGCTCGGGCTCAAGACCGGATGTGGACTTCGCTGCCACGCCAACTGAACGTCTGAGCATTCAAGGCGGATTCGAGCTCCTGCATGCGCGGTATACGGACTTCCCCAGAGCACCTTGCACGGTGCCAGCCACAATCAATAGCACGGCAGTGCCGCGAGTGCTCGGCGGCTCAGTAACCCAAGGCGACATCCGCTCACTTCCGATTCCGAATATCCCGAAGCCGGCGAGCCCGCCGGAATCTGCAGCAGTTCAGTCTCCGCCCTGGCCGACATAGGGCGCCTGCGCAAATCGGACATTCATTTCGCGCAGCGCCTGCTTGCCGCGAATGGTGAGATCTGTAACGAAGTTGAATTGCTCACGGCTCTCGCGCGCGTAGGCCTTCAGCTTGTAGTGCGTGCCCCAGAGCTGCTCCCGCACCACCACGCCGATCTTCGTCTCGGCGTTGCGGAATCCGCTCGTCTCCGCGACCAGGACGAGCCGGCGCCGCACCAGCTCCGCGTCGTGGTCCTGGTGAAGGTAGAAATGCGCCACGCAGAGTACGCTGCGGCCGCCGCTGGTCGCATTCGTAATGATCGAGGACCACAGTCGCGAGTTGGGGATGATCACCTCATCGTCATCCGCGGTGACAATATGCGTGGCGCGCACTCCGATCAGCTTGACCTCACCGTAGACGCCGTCCACATTGATCCAGTCACCCGGCTGGTAAGGCCCCTCAATGATCGTCACCACGCCCGCGACCAGACTGCTGACGTAGTCCTTCAGGACAAAGGCCAGCGCCAGACTCACGCTGGCCAGGATGGCCACGACGTTCTGAAACGTCGGCTCGACCAGTATCCGCACGATCACCACCACAGCGGCGATACCGACCGCGAGTCGCAGCAGCGGAATCAGGCGCAGGATCGGCAATCGCAGACGCTGCGGTCCAAACTTCGCCACCCGGTGCAACACCGTGCGCACGGCCGCAGCGAGCAGCCAGGTCAGAAGGATCACGCCCGCAATCAGAATCACGTCGTTGAGTTCGAGGTTGCGCAGGATGCCGAGGTCAGTGGTGGGTTCGTTCATTTCAACTCCTCAAAACCTCGAGATTGAGTAAACCGAGTTTGATGATTGGAATGCGGCGCCGAGATGGATGATCACGAACACTGACCCAGGTTCAGACTCCTCCCGTGAAGGGTCATCTGCCGTTATTCGCCTATTTCCTTTGCACCACGGATTGTTTGATGGACGCGGCGATGTCGGCCCGACGTCACCCCTGCTTCAGTAGCACTGGGCATTAGAGTCTGTCCGGCATAGTAACGGCCTTGATGGCCAACTGCTTTGAGGATAGGACTTTCAAACCGCCTTCCTCGCCAGTGGCCTTCCTCGCCAGTGTCTTTCGCAGATCGGACCTTATGTCCGGCCGCAGGCTACCGCCGATGAGCGGCAGCGATCAACTGAAGGTCGCGAAACATTGCCCGCGGGCTGTCGAATCCTCCCAGCAGCTGCCATGGATCAGGATCAACCTGGGTGGCTGCCCCAAGCGCGGACTATGCAATGCGATCCGGGATCCAGTTTCCGTGGAAATCCAGCGGCACATGATGGTCCAGCTTGACGCGCGCCGCCGGCTCACCATCGAACGCGCGCGCATCGAGGATGATCAATTCGCTGACGTTTCGTCGCGGGTCCTGCCAAAGCGCAAGCACCCAGCCGTGATCTTCACTTTCAGCCCGAGGGTGAGGAACGAAGACAGATTCGCCTGCGATCAAATCTTTCCGACCGGCGGGGTGTTGAAACCGAGTCTCGCCCGTCGCGTGGTCGTGCTTGGCCAGGCAATTGAAGCCTCTTGTCCCGGGAGCCGGCAAATGGGCTGCCGGCATGTAGGCATAACGATACTTCTGTCCCAGAAGCGTTTCGTTGGGGCGGGCGAATTCCCCGGAGAAGTCGCCAATCCGCCGGTACTTGATCGATCCTTTCTTGAGGTTGATCGTGAAACGCCAGATTTGCGATGGCCCGTATGCCGAGGCGCCATCGAGCTGCGGTACCAACGAAAAGGAAGGCCTGGGACTGGCAGGATCCGGCGCAACGAGGCCGGAATCTATGATCGTATCCTCACCGTCCTGGTACGCGTTGAGGAAGTGGCCGAGCCTGTATTGCGAATCTTCCGGGCGCAACCAGGTCGCCTTGCCTGTACGACGGTCGACGAACAGGATGGTGTTATTGCGACCTTCCTTGGGATTGACGAACCACGAGCTCTTGCCCTGGGGAATCCGATCATCGGCCCATGGGCGCCATTGGAGCGGAGTGAAGAAGAAAATGTAATGTTGCGGGGTAAAAATGAAATCGTGATTCCAGGGCGTTGAAGGCATGGCCACGCGATGCTTCGATTTGACTGCGCCGCTGCCCGGATCGGCGGCGAAGCATTCGAGAAACTTTTTCTCGTTGTTCAGAGCATAGAGCAGCCATTCGTTCCCCGCGAAGTCGAAATGCGGGTGCGCCGTCAGCATGCCGTCGACCTGGCCATCGAAGTTGAAGCGTCCCAAGGTCTCCAGCGTGGTCGGCTCCAACTCCCAGTAGTGAGGCCCAGCTTCGTGCAGCGCCAATACCCGCTTGCCCAGCCGGATCACATTTACCCCTGCCACCACCTTGATCTTCGGCGCTCCCGCCGGCAGTGGCAGCTGCGGCTTGTCGCTCTGTCCGTAGATACCGTTGTAAAGCGCCTTTCCCGCCGCTCGCTCGACCGTCAGACCTTCGGTCTCGACCAATCGATTGCGGTAGGAGGCTTTACCATCCTTCAATCGGAACGCATGTACCATGCCGTCACCGTCGAACCAGTGAAACCGACTGGGATCGAGCGGCTCGAAGCGCTGGTTGGTTCCGGTCCGATACAGCGTCCCGCTCAGCTCCGGGGGAATTCGGCCCTCGACGCGCAGATCGTCGATGACGATCTGCTCATTGGAAAGCGGCTCGTATGGACCCTGCAAAAACGGACTGCGTGCCGGATCAGACGCTCCCGCAGGTCGGGGCGCCGCGGGTACGACCGGTTCTGCGGCAGCAACCAACCCTGCATTGCCCACGGCTGCACCAATGACCGCGGCGCTGCCGAGAATTTCCCGTCGCGTCCAATTATCGTTCATCACGAAATCCCCGGTTCGCCTTCAATTTGAACGAATGACTATAGCCAACGAGTTCGCCACCAGCAATGTAACAGCGGCGTGGCAGCAGCGCGCATTGCCGACCGTGAGTCCACTGCGCGGATAGCACCGTGCCCTCCCTCCGCAATGCCAGGAAGCTCAGCGATGAAGAGTTGGTCACCCGCCTGACTGAGGTCCGCGGGATCGGCGGATAGATTCTATGTCGAGACGCAAGCGATTTCGGGTGCCACCGGGACGAACCGGATATCTTTCCGCAACAGGGTGAAGCTGACCTTGGCCAGTTTGCGGCTCAGCGCAACCAGCGCGGCGGTGCTACTCATTCCACGCTCCCGCAACCGCAGATAGTACGGCGCCCACTGAGCGCTGCGTCGCCCCTGCATCGCCGCGTTGTACAGCAGGCGACGCACTTCCCCGTCGCCCTTCTTGGTCAGCTTGCAGCGCCCCTGCCAGCGCCCGGACTGCTTGACCCGAACGTCCAGCCCCAGGAACGCCACGAACGCATCGACGCTGCGGAACTGACCTCGTTGCCAACTGGCCACCAGCGCCATCGCCGTCAGCGGACCGACGCCGGGGATCCCCTGGCAACGCTCGATCCATTCGGCCCAGCCCAGTTCCTGTGCCTGCTTGAGCAGGGCGCGATCAAGCTTGCGGATCATCTGCCCGCACTGCTGCACGAGTGACTCGGCATCCTCCTGCAGCAACCCCAGTCCGCTCAGGGACTGGTTCAACTGAACCTTGCAACGTACCAGCGCCGCACGGCGCTTCAGCAGCTGCCAGAACCGCTGTTGTCCGGGGATCATGGGCTCCCATGCCCGCAACTCACCGATCTCCCGCTCCAGGAACCGCGCCAGAAGTTGCGCATCCTGCGCGTCCGTCTTCGCCCGCCGACCCAAGCCAGCCCGGTAATGCGACAGACGGTACGGATCGATCAGGTACACCTCGTGTCCATGCGCAACGGCGGCCTCGGCAAGTCCCAGGTGATAGCGATTGGTCGGCTCCAGCGCCAATTTCAACTTGCCACTCAGGCCATCCAGCCACGTCTTGATCGCACTCGCATCGTTGCTGATCCAGTACGAGCGCTCGCTGTGGTACTCGAACAGATCCAGCCGGTCCTTGCACACATCAACGCCAACGATGACGTCCTCTACTTCCGGTGCCATGATTGCCTCCGTTGTGTCGAGCAACACGCCGGGGACTCACCTTGCGCAACCTTGCCAAACATCGGCCGCGCCAACGGCTAGATTCCTCATCGGCGCTTCGGTGAGGGGTGGGGACGATCTCTATCCGAGTCGGTGCCAGTTCGGCCCGATGAAATTCAATGTCCCTCCCACCCCGGCGCCCTCGATACTGACTATCTCGGGCGGGAAGAACCATACAAGGACTTTCAAACCGCCTTCCTCGCCAGTGTCTTTCGCAGATCGGACCTTATGTCCGGCCGCAGGGTATCGTCGGTAAGTGGCAGCGATCAACTGAAGGTCGCGAAACATTGCCCGCGGGCTGTCGAATCCTCCCCGCATGCGCGTTTAATCCCGCATGAGCACAACCCCGCCCCGCCCACTGCATGAATCAGCGGGCTATGCTCATCGAGTTCAAATCAGGCTGAGCTGAAAAGGGGGCGCTCGTGCTTCAGGCAGCAGCTCAGGTTGATCCTGATCGGCAGCCGCACGCTCCAGATGCGACAGGATGCGCGCGATCAGTGCGGGCTCCTCGATGCTGGCCAGAATGCGCAGCTTGCCGCCACAGCGCATACAGCCCTGGATCTCGATGCCGAACACGCGCTTGAGTCGTCGCGCCCAGT
>JAIBJM010000021.1 GCA_020029535.1 Gammaproteobacteria bacterium
TGAAGCTCCCACAGATCAATCTTCTGATGACGTGTGCCGGTCTGAATGACGGCTCCATGACGGATCCATGTCGCCACCGCCCCAGCCGGCGGGGGCAGATGCTGGCGTAACACTACCTTCAAAATTGTGAACTCTGTCACCTATTTGACACAGTATATGTAGAAAAAAAGAGCTGATCTCTGAAGCATTTTGTAAAGAAATTCACCGCCGCAGCAGGCGGCGCAACTCGTCGGCGTCGAGTTGCTGGCTGCAGACCAGCGCGCCATCCAGCAGCAATACCGGGATTTTCAGGCCGTAGCGACGCATCAGCTCGGGGTCCGAATCCACATCCAGCTGCGCCAGCGGCGGCAGATGGTCGCGTTCGCCGAAGGCCGCCAGCCCGGCGAGCATGTCCTCGCACAGCCCGCAGTCCGGACGCGTCAGCAATACCAGCGGATAGCCGGAAACGATGCCGGGCTGGCTCAACGCACGCGGCCGCTGGCCGCTGCACGGCCGGTGGCCGGCGGCACAGCCGCGCGCGGACTGCCCAGCATGGATTGGGCGATGGAGCGAACCGTGTCGGGCGGCACCTCGCCAATGGCCGTAATGCGATGACCCTGTACCACCGTCGAATAGGCCGAGGATGACCCCAGCCTGTTCAGTTCGGCGGTGACCAGCGCATCATCGGGCGCTGCCGAAGAGGAATTCCCGGTCGATGGCAGCCTGGCCAGCTCCTCGACAAACACCGACACCGAGGCCAGACCGTCGCTGTAGACCAGATGGGTCACCGGATGCTTGGCGCCCGGCAGTACCTGGGTGGCCTGCACCGTCATGCGGAATCCCGGCGGCAGCTGGCGCGCCTGCCAGGTGGAATTGCCGGTGCCGGTGACAGCTTCGTGCCGCAGCCAGCGGTAGTTGGCCGCGTCCACTTCGGGTTCGAGCGCCTTGTCGGCAATGTTCCGCGGCAGGGTCAGTTCGGTGAACACGATCTGTTCGACGACCTGGCCGTTGCCGGTGCGCAGCTGCGTCTTGAGCGGCATGGCGGTGTTTTCATCGATCCACAGGCGGTATCCATAGCGGAAACCATCGCGCGGCTCGACCACGATCACCCGTGCGCTGCGTCCGCTGATGCGGGTGCGGGCCAGTTCGCTGACGGTGTACTGGCCGGCAGCGGCCAGCTCCAGCTTGCGCAACTCGCCCAGCAGCAACCCCACATCCTGCGCCTGCTCGACCAGCACGGTCTTCTGGTCGGGCAGATAGCAGATCAGCTCGGAACCACGACGTATGAATTCGCGCCCAGAACCATCCAGCGACACGATACGCTCGGCCAGCGGACCACCGCTGGCACGATGCACGATGCGCAGCGTCTCGGTCTGGCCCCCGTGCTCATGCACGAACACACCCTGGTAATTGCGCGCCGCCAGCGCATCTTCCATGCGCTGCAGCCATTGCTGGGCGTCATCGCCCGCCCGGGCCATGCCGCTGATCGCCAGCGCCAGGCAGATGCCGCTGGCTGTCCGCAGGCTACCGGCTCGCATCGGCACTGGGTGCCGGCTGGCTGTTGTCCACCGGCGGCAAGGATTCGGCGGCATCGCTGCCGACGAGGGCGGAGAGCAGATTACGGCGCGCCAGCGGCGAGGAGTATTCGCTGTGCGCCACTACGTAATTGGCCAGCGCCGCTGGCAGCGCCAGTTCATTGCCTCCCGACACCTGCTGCGGCACGACGTAGCTGGCCGGCTCACCCGTACTGTCCACGGCCGGGGCAATGACTGTTTCAGCCACCTCGACATGCTGCACCGATGGAGCAAACGCCACCAGCGCTTCGTCCTGCAGCTGCAGGTTGCTGCGAAGCATGAACACGGCCACACCGGCCACACCGGCCGCCAGTACGCCACCGGCAGCCATGCTGCGCCAGACGCGGTTGCCGCCGGATGGACGTGCGATCTGTGTGCCGGCATCGGTATCGAGCGCGGCGCTGACGCGCCAGGCGAAGTCGCGACTGACCGCGGCCATCGGTTCGGAACGCATGGCAGCGCCGATCAGCGCATAGCGCGACCAGTGCCCGCGCAACTGTTCATCGCGCGCCAATCGTCGCGACAACAGCTCGCATTCGGAGGCCGGCAATTCGCCGTCGAACATCGCCGACAGCTGGCTTTCACGTTCCATCTCGTTCACACCAGTTCCTCTGCGCGGCCCAGGCCGCCTTCAAACACTTCGCGCAGGCGCCGATCGATTGCCTCGCGCGCCCGGAAAATTCTCGATCGCACCGTGCCCACCGGACAGTCCATCGCCGCAGCGATTTCCTCGTAACTCAGTCCTTCGAGTTCGCGCAGCACGATGGCGGTGCGCAGGTCCTCAGGCAGGGCATCGATGGCTGCATTGACCGTACCGCGGATTTCCTCGGTCAGCGCCAGACCCTCGGGTGTGTCGGGATCCTTGAGGCGGTTGACCAGATCGGGGCCGTCGTCCGAATCCTGCAGTTCGATCTGCGCCATCACCGGATTGCGATCGCGGGCCGCCAGGGCATTTTTCGCCGTGTTGATGGCGATGCGGTACAGCCAGGTATAGAACGCGCTGTCGCCGCGGAACTGCGGCAATGCGCGGTAGGCCTTGATGAAGGAATCCTGCGCCACGTCCTCGGCGTCGGCCGGGTTGCGCGTATAGCGCATCACCAGCTTGACCACCTTGTGCTGGTACTTCAGCACCAGCAGGTCATAGGCGGCCCGCTCGCCCGCCTGTGCCCTGCGCACCAGGCTCAGGTCGCCGGCATCGGCCCCGGTGCTGTGTTTTTCCAAGCTGGCCCCTGATGGATATGGTTCGACAATGCGCAGATCAGCCGTCACGGTCGCGACAATCGGTGCCGCCGCAACCCCTGCCGCCCCGAGTCTACCAGTCCCATCAGCCATCTTAGACACCACCGAGCCGTTCGTAACGTTGCAGCCTCAGACTTCCTTTGAGTGCCGCCACCCCGTCAGGTTCCATAACCTTTGCATCGAGTAGCAGCAGATGTGACCGTCGTCCGTGTTGCAGGTGCAACCAGAACAGCGGTCCCAGCCGGCGGGTTCCGGCAGCGGTAAGGACATAATTGCCCGACGGAAGTTTCTGCCGGCGCAGCATCCGATGGCCCTGCCACATCAGGCCAGCTACCAGCAGCAGGCTGCCCAGCCGCGCCACCAACGGCAATGCGGTTCCCAGCAGCAATGCGACCGCCAGCGCCCCACACCACAGCAGCCACAGCCACCTGAGGCGGCGCGACGCCGGTTCAACGGGCGGGTCGCCGGATATCGGCCACCAGTGCGGCAAGGTCGGGCTCGAAGGGTTCGGCATGCCCCAGCAGATAACTGGCCAGCACCGGGTCCGGCAGCTCGAGTAACTGCTCAAACAGCAGTCGTTGCCGGCTTGTGGCCTGCGGATATCGGTGCTGCAGCCACCCGGACAACAGCACATCGAGTTCCTTCATGCCGCGGCGGCACTGCCAGCGCAGCCGTCCTGTATTGCTCAGTGCTGGCGCTCCACCATCAGCTTCTTGATCTCGGCGATGGCCTTGGCCGGATTCAGATCCTTGGGGCAGGCCTCGGTGCAGTTCATGATGGTGTGGCAGCGATACAGACGGAACGGATCTTCCAGCGCGTCGAGGCGCTCGCCGGTGGCCTCGTCACGCGAATCGACGATCCAGCGATAGGCCGCCAGCAGCGCCGCGGGCCCCAGGTAGCGATCCGAATTCCACCAATAGCTGGGGCAGGAAGTCGAACAGCAGGCACACAGGATGCAAGCCGACGGACGGTCGATCTTTTCCTGGTCTGCCTTGGACTGCAGCCGCTCGCGATCCGGTGGCGCGGGTGTGCGCGACTGCAACCAGGGCTTCACGGCCGCGTATTGCGCATAGAAATGGGTCAGGTCGGTGACCAGATCCTTGACCACCGCCATGTGCGGCAGCGGATAGATGCGGATGTCGCCGGTGCCGAACTCGTCGCAGGTGCGCGTGCAGGCCAGCGTGTTGACGCCATTGATGTTCATTGCGCAGGAGCCGCAGATGCCCTCGCGGCATGAGCGGCGCAGCGACAGCGTGGCGTCCACCTCGTTCTTGATCTTCAACAGCGCGTCCAGAACCATGGGACCGCAGTGATCCATGTCCAGCGTATAGCTGTCGACGCGCGGATTGCCGGCGTCATTCGGATCGAAGCGGTAGACGCGGAAGGTGCGCACATTCTTCGCGCCGGCCGGCGCCGGCCAGGTCTTGCCAGCCTGCTTGTCGATGCGCGAATTCGGGGGCAGTCGGAACTCAGCCATGTTCGCTCAGCCTCTGAAAAATCAGTAAGTACGGGCCTTGGGGGCCACGGTTTCAACGTCGCTGGTCAGCGTATTCAGGTGCACCGGACGGTAGTCGATGCGCGTACGGCCCGCACCCTCGACCCAGCACAGCGTGTGCTTCATCCAGGTCTGATCGTTGCGGTCCGGAAAATCCTCGCGGGCATGCGCGCCGCGGCTCTCTTCGCGGTTGCCGGCCGAATGCATGGTGGCAACGGCCTGCAGCAGCAGGTTCTCCAGCTCCAGCGTCTCCACCAGGTCGGTGTTCCAGATCATGCCGCGATCGGACAGGCCTACCTCGGCGAAGGATGCGAAGGTGTTGGCCAGCTTGACCGCACCCTCGCTCAGCGTCGTGCCGGTGCGGAACACCGCGGCATCGCTCTGCATGATCTTCTGCATTTCGAGCCGGATCTGCGCCGTGGGCCGCGAACCTTTGGCATTGCGCAGCCGGTCGATGCGCGATACGGCAAGATCTGCGCTGTCAGCGGGCAATGGCTGCTGCGCGGCGCGCGGCTTGACGATCTCGGCGCAGTGACGCGCCGCTTCGCGACCGAAGATCACCAGGTCCAGCAGCGAATTCGAGCCCAGACGGTTGGCGCCATGCACCGAGACACAGGCGGCCTCGCCGGCCGCCATCAATCCCGTCACCACGGTATCGGCGTTGCCGTTCTTCATGGTCACCACTTCGCCGTGGTAATTGCAGGGAATGCCACCCATGTTGTAGTGCACCGTGGGCAGCACCGGAATGGGTTCGCGGGTCACGTCGACGCCGGCGAAGATGCGCGCGGTGTCGGCGATGCCGGGCAAGCGCTCCTTGATGACCTGCGGACCCAGGTGTTCGAGGTGCAGATGGATGTGATCCTTGTGCGGCCCGACACCGCGGCCCTCGCGGATCTCGATGGTCATTGCGCGGCTGACCACGTCACGCGAGGCCAGATCCTTGGCGTTCGGCGCATAGCGCTCCATGAAGCGCTCGCCGGCCGAGTTGGTGAGGTAACCGCCCTCGCCACGCGAACCTTCGGTGATCAGGCAGCCCGAACCGTAGATTCCGGTGGGATGGAACTGCACGAACTCCATGTCCTGCAGAGGCAGCCCGGCGCGCAATACCATGCCGCCGCCGTCGCCGGTGCAGGTGTGCGCCGACGTGCACGAGAACCACGAACGACCGTAGCCACCGGTGGCCAGAATGGTCATCTGCGCGCGGAAGCGATGGATCTTGCCGGTGGCCAGATCGATGGCCACCACGCCGCGGCAGGCGCCGTCCTGCATGATCAGGTCCACCGCGAAGTATTCGACGAAGAATTCCGCTTCGTTGCGGATCGACTGCTGATACAGCGTATGCAGCATGGCGTGCCCGGTGCGGTCGGCCGCCGCGCAGGTACGCTGCGCAATGCCCTTGCCGTAGTGCGTGGTCATGCCGCCGAACGGACGCTGGTAGATACGGCCGGCCTCGGTGCGCGAGAACGGCACGCCGTAATGCTCCAGCTCGATGATGGCCGCCGGCGCCTGCTTGCACATGAATTCGATGGCGTCCTGGTCGCCGAGCCAGTCCGAACCCTTGACGGTGTCGTACATGTGCCAGCGCCAATCGTCCTCGCCCATGTTGCCCAGCGCGGCCGAGATGCCACCCTGCGCCGCCACCGTGTGACTGCGCGTCGGGAACACCTTGGTCACGCAGGCCGTGGACAGGCCCGCTTCGGCCAGTCCCAGCGTGGCCCGCAGGCCCGCGCCGCCGGCGCCCACGACGACGACATCGTAGCTGTGATCGACAAATTCGTAGGCACCGCTCATCAGGGACTCCGCAACGCAATACGCAGCACGGCGTAGATGCCGCCGGCCGCCACCAGCACATGAAGGAAGCTGCTCGACAGCAGCGACAGGGTCTTCAGCAGATGGCGATGGACATAGTCCTCGATCACCACCTGCACGCCGAGCTGGGAATGCCAGGTCATTACCAGCACCAGCAGCGACAGCAGCACTGGATGCCAGTCATGGCCGATCCAGCTGACCACCGCCGCATGATCGGTCAGCGGCAGCTGGATCAGCGACACCAGCAGCCACAGTGTCAGCGGCAGCAGCGCCACCGCCGTCACACGCTGCACCCACCAGTGATGCACGCCGTTCCTGGCCGAACCGCGTCCCACCGCCGCACCAAGCGGAGTACGCAGGCTCATGGCGCGTTGCCACTGAAGAACAGCAGCCAGGTGCAGGCAGCGAAGGCCAGCACCACGGCGACCGCCACGATGACCGCGCTGCGCCGCGCCTGATGGCGCTCGAAGCCCAGCCCCGCATCCCAGAACAGATGGCGGATGCCATTAAAGAAGTGCAGCAGGAATGCGGCCAGCCAGCCCAGCAGCAGCAGCTTGCCGAACCAGCCCGACAGCACCTCGATCAACCGACCGTAGGCAGCCTCATCGGCTGCGGCAGCCATCAGCCACCACACCAGCACCGGCAGACCCAGCGCCAGACATACACCGCTGATGCGGTGCCCGATCGACAATGCCATCGTATAGGCGAAACGGTAGGCGGACAGATGCGGCGACAATGGCGCTGCGCGCATTGAAGAACTCCCTTGGACTGCCATTCAAAAATCGATGCAGCGGCCGGCCTTTTCCCAATCGCCATAGCGTGTCGGCTCCGGACCCGAGGGTCCTCCGATCTCACGTGCGGCACCAACCGGAAGCTGCGGGTCGCCTGCCGTCGTCGTTGAAGCAGTGACCACGGGGGAATCGGCCGATTGTCCGGAAAGCATTGCTTGCTGTTCGCTTGCCGGCGATTCCCGCATGAAGCCAAGTGTGCCAGAACTCGCGCTGTTCGGCCACGCCGGTAGATGCGAAAGACGAGCAAAAACAGCGCAAAATGGCGCATGACAAGCTGGAATTATTCTCATGCCCACTGACTCCGCCACCGGTCTGCTGCCCTCGCTGGCGGTGCTGCGCATTGCCGGCGCTGATGCCGGCAAGTTCCTTCAGGGCCAGCTGTCCAATGACATGGAACGGCTGGATTCTCGGCAGTTGCTGCACGCCGGCCTGCACAATGCGCAGGGGCGGGTCATTGCGCTGCTGCTGATGACCCGCGCCAGCGGCGGCGACGTGATTTCATTGCTGCCCGCTTCGGTCGCGCCCCTGGTTGTTCAGCACCTGCGGCGTTTCGTTTTGCGCGCCAGGGTCAGCATCACCGATGACACCGGCGCATGGCGTATATACGGCGTCATCGGCGGGCCGCCCGCTGTTGCCGAAGGCGTGCTGGTGCTGGGCTGGCCCGGCGCCACACCGCGCAGCTGCCTGCTGCAGCCGGCCGATCAGTCGCCGCTCGCTGAGGGTCACCCCGATTTCGCGCAACGCTGGCAGGCGTTGCAGATGGCCGATGGCATCGCGCGGGTTGAAGCATTCAACAGCGGACAGTTCGTGGCGCAGATGCTGAATCTCGACTGCATCGACGCCATCTCCTTCGACAAGGGCTGCTACACTGGCCAGGAAATAATCGCGCGCGCGCACTACCGGGGTCGGGTGAAACGCCGCATGCAACGCTTCATCAGCGAATCAGCCGCCAATCTGCAGGCCGGAACCTCTCTGACGCTTCACGACGGTCGCGACGCGGTGGTTGTCGATGCATTGCTGCATGCCGATGGCCGCAGTGAATTTCTTGCCGTAACCACGTGGCCGGCGCCGGAACCCGCCGCCACCGTCGACGGATTGCATTGCACTACACTGCCGCTGCCCTACCCGCTTCCTCCATGAAGAATATGGGCGGCGGCGCTGCGATCATCGGCCTGCTGATCAACGTCGCAGCCATTGCGCAGCAACCGGTCAGCGACCCTGCGCCTGAAATCCTGCAGGAAATCGTCATCCAGGCCATCGAGCCGCGCTATGTGGCGCCGACCCGGCGCGACAGCATCGGCCGTATCTGGGCACCGGTGATGATCAACGACAAAGGGCCATTCCGGCTGGTGCTGGACACTGGCGCCAGCCACTCAGGCATCACGGCCGAGGTGGCCAGCGCACTCGGCATTGCGCTCAACAAGTCCCCGCCGGTACGGCTGCGCGGCGTTACCGGCACTGCGGTGGTGCCAACCATCCGCGTCAACTCGCTGCAGGTGGGAGAGCTGCTGCTGAAACCCGCCATGCTACCCATCGTCACCGATGCACTGGGCGGCGCACAGGGCATCCTCGGCACCGAAGGTCTGGACGACAAGCGCATCAGCATCGATTTCCGCAACGACCTGATCGTGATTTCGCGCTCACATGGTGAGGCGGCGCGACCGAATTTCCTGACGGTGCCGTTCACCTTCGAGCGCGGCAAACTGCTGGTGGTCAAGGCCACCATGGGCAACATACCGGTGGACGCCATCATCGACACCGGCGGCCAGAGCACCATCGGCAACCTGGCACTGCGCCGGGCGCTGGCGCGCTGGCGCAAGGAACAGACCGTCGCCACCGTCGATACCATTGTTGGCGTCACTGCCGACCAGCAAATAGGCGAAGGGCTGCCGGCACCGCCGATCCGGATGCAGAACATCCAGATACGCAGCCCGCACATCACCTTCGGCGACATGGTCATTTTCCAGCACTGGCGCATGACCGACCGGCCGGCCATATTGATCGGCATGGATGTCATCGGCCTGCTCGATGCGCTGATCATCGACTACATGCGGAAGGAACTGCAGGTACGCACGCGCAGTTAATCCAGCCGCGGCCGCACCACATTGTTCCACCACAATATGGCGCCGGTGATGAACAGCGCCGCCGGCACCAGTCCCAGCACGATCCAGGTGGTTCGCACACCCATCCCGCCGAAGCGGCCGAAGTGCAGGTTGACGAACCCGCCCAGCAGCTCATAAGCGGCAACGCCGTCGTCCACGTCAGGCGGATGGATCCATTCGGCAAATTGCTGGAAGGGCGCCGGGAATGCGAAGTAGATGCCGCTGAGTCCCCATAGCAGCAAGAGCAGGAAAATCCAGATTCCCATCATGCTGTGCAATTGCCACAGCTGCCTGCGCCAGCCCACCCCTGCCTGCACATACAGGCTCTGTTTCCAGCGCTGGCTGCCGGGCCACCAGATGATCAGACCCGTCACGAACAGCAGTGAAACAGCTATCGCGACGCAACCATTGACCCGCTGTCCGGTGCGCCCGCCGAGCAGGTTGTCATGCAGATCCACCACCTTGTGGAGGAACCGCAGTTGCCAGGGGTCTGCATCACCCAGGTCCTTTCCGCTGTAGGGATCGAAAACACGCATCCTGACCTCGCCGGCACGCTTGAGCGTTACCTGCACCGGCGCGTCCGTGTTCGACGGCGCGAGCGGCGCACCAGCAGGCGGAAGAGGTCCGTAAGGACGGAGACGACGCATGTGTATCAGCGACTGGATTTCATATCCCGGCCAGACCTGCTGAGCGATCTCCTGCATCCGTTCGTCGCTGATCCTGCCGCCGGGCAGGATGGTCACGCTGTGCGCTACCAGTGCACGCGTCATTTCACGGCGCGCCACGATGGCGCTGCCGGTGACGCTCATCATCAATATGTACAGGCCCAGGCCAATGCCCAGCCACAGATGGATCTGGAACAACGCCTTGCGCAGCCAGACTTTCTGCGGCTGGCGGAGCCATTGCGCAACAAGACCCATTGTTCCCACGCGTTACTGTTCGAAAGACGCTGTCGCCGGCGCCCGTTGCATCAAAATCCCGTCAGCAAGAAATCCATTGCCGCGAGAATTGCGTCCCGTCGGTCCGAGAGATTCCCGGCCGCCGCGCCGAGGTCGTTCCGGGCGACGCCCGCCAATTCCGGCGTCATCAGCACGTACGTTTCACCATCGAATTGCAGAATCGGCGTGAGGTGACTGACTGGTTTCTTCGTGAGCGCCCCGGCTTTGCTGAGCGGAATTACCACGCGAGTCTGCAGATCTTCCAGAAGATCTGATTGCACATCCACGAGGAATGGGAATGTCGCCTTGGTACGCGCACTCTTGTTCCGGTAGACGGTGAACTGCGCCATCAGAATCTGCGCACATCGTCCGAGAAGGTGCCGTGCTTCTCGATATGCTCGTTGTAGACCTGAATCGCCTCGCGGTTTTCCTCGCGCCATTTCCTGCGCCTGGCTGTGGCCAGTTCCTCGGCCAGCGCTCGTTCCAGCGTAGCGGAAAGGTTGACTCCGGCCTCCCGCGCGGCATCGAGCAGGTCGCCGCGAACGCTGACGTTCGTGGCACGTTTTGCAACAGCAGCTGTGGAACGTCGGCGCGGCATGGTTCATTCTCCGGATTCGAGCCCGACTATGCCACAAAGAAATGCGCACTACTAATGCGCATCAGAATGTGAGTCACCGGTGCGCGTTTACGGCGTGTGACTGGTGCCGGAGATAGGAATCGAACCTACGACCTACGCATTACGAATGCGCCGCTCTACCAACTGAGCTACTCCGGCCCGGGGGCGCGGCATTCTAAGAGATGCCTCCGACCGCGGCAATTCACCGGCCAAACCGCGCGGATGCAGCAGTTTTGGCGCTCACCCCGGGCGACGGGCCGGGGTCACGATGGCCCCATGTCCCGCCCCGCACTCACCGCTGGCTTCACGCTGTTCGAACTGGCGGTGGTGCTGGCCATGGCGGCGCTGCTGGCCGGGCTCACGGTGCCCGGCTTCCAGCGCTTCAGCCGCGAGCTGCAACTCTCGCGCAGCGCCAACGCACTGCTGGTGGCCTTGCACCAGGCACGGGGCGCGGCCATCGCCCGCGGCGTCCCGGTGGCGCTGCATACCAGCACGGATACCGGCTGGCGAGTGATTGCCGAACCGCCGGGCAGCGAGGAACTGCTGAGCCACACCGAGCTGCCCGCGGGCATCCTGATCCAGGGCAACCGCAGCCGCGTGGTGTTCTGGCCGGCAACGCGCGCCGGCACCACTGCCACCTTCACGCTGTGCGATGCGCAACATCTGGCCGTACCGCGCGCCATCATCGTCAGTCAGACCGGTCGTCCCCGCGCTGCGCGGGCCGCCGCGGATGGCAGCGCGCTGGAATGCATCGATGCCTGACATGGCGCGCGGTCACACACTGCTGGAAGTGCTGGTGGCGATGAGCATCATGGCCATTGCGATTCTCGGCATCGCCTCGCTGCTGTTGCGCGGTCTGGCCGCGCACAGTGTGGCGCGCCATTACGAAACCGCCAACGGTCTGCTGGCCGATCTGGGCGCACAGCTGCGCGCCAATGCCGGCGCACCGCTCAGTCCGCAACAGCAGACGGCCTGGCAGCAGTCCGCAGGTCAGCGCCTGCCTGCACTGGCCTCGGCACCGGCCGGTGGCACCGTTGCGGCCGCCGCGCCGATCGATGGCGCCGCCCGTTGGGATGTCACGCTGCAATGGGGCAGCACCGAGAACCCCGGCGGCTCGACTCTGCAACGCGTGCTGGTGCTGCCGCAGGCGCCGACGCCATGACGCCAACGCAGCGCAATCAGGGTTTCAGTCTGGCCGAACTGGCGGTGGCGCTGCTGCTCGGCACGCTGGTGGTGGCCGCGCTGCTGCGGGTGCTGGGCCTGTCGCTGGACACGCTGCGCATGCGCGATGACGACGCAGCGCTGCAGGAGAACCTGCGCTATGCACTGGCCACGCTGGAATCCGAGCTGTCGATGGCCGGTTTCTACGGACTCAGCGCCGATGGCTCCAGCTTCCGCTTTCTTCGCAACGGCGGCGTGGCCACAGCCGTCGAGACGATCCCGGCCTCGGCCCAGGTCTGCGGCGACAACTTCGTTGCAAATCTCGCGCAGCCAGTGCAAGCCGATGACGGGGTCTTCACGCTGGGAGCGCATCGCAGCGCCAGCTGCAACGCGCGCGGTGGCGCGCAGGCCGGCAGCGACACGCTGACCATCCGCCGCGCGTCGAGCATGCCCACAGCCGCGGAAAGCGGCCGTCTGCAACTGCTGGTCGACCGCTTCGACGACCAGGGGCGCTTCATTGTCGCCGATGGCGTGCTGCCTGCGACGGCGATGCTGCAACCCGACCGCCTGCAGCTGCACAATCTCGAACTGCACAGCTACTACATCTCGAATGATTCGGATGGACGGCCGGGCTTTCCGGCGCTGCGCGTCAAGACACTGACCCGTATCGCGGGACGACCTTCCTTCACCGACACCGAGGTCATGGCCGGTGTGGAGGATCTGCAGCTGCAGTGGCAGACCTCGGGCAGCATAGTGCGGGCCGTGCAGGTCTCGTTGCGCGCGCGCAGCGGCATCACTGCCGCAACCCCCCGGAGCCTCACCGGCTCGCGGCTGATTGCCCTGCGCAATGTGCCATTCAGCTGAGCGCACGCCTTCACAGCAGTCCGGCGTGGCGCTGTTCGCCGCACTGATATTGCTGGGATTGCTGTCGTCGCTGGCGGTGGTGGCGCTGCAGTCGAGCGCGCTGGAGCTGTCGATGAGCGCCGCCGAACAATTCCGCGCCAGGGCTTTCGAAGCCGCTGAAGCCGGCCAATCACTGGCAACGCAGGCGCTGCAGAACAGCCCGGCGGGCGCAGTGCCCGCCGATACTCCGACCACGCCCATGCCCGGCATGAGCGGTGATTCGCTGCAGTATTCGTTGCGCCTGATCGGCGCCGATCCCTTGATCGCGCAGCGCAGCGATGGTGCACTCAGCGGCGCGCACTACACCCTCAGCAGTCGTGGCGAATCATTGCGCGGCGCCCGTGTGGACATCGAAAGCGGTCTGCTGCTGATCCGCGATGCCGCGGGCAACCTGCTGGACGCGCGCACCACCTGGTGGCGCCGCAGCGACCTCGACTAGCTCGGCGCTTCACCCGATCGCGGTCCGGGAATGACTGACCCGGTGATCACGATTTAAGGCGCGCCGAGTGTTGACCGATCAGTGCCGAGCAGACCTTCAGAGTCTGCGAGGCACCGGTCAACACGAGGGTATGCGAGCGCAGCGAGCACGCGCCGCCATGAGTGATCACCGGGTCAATCATTCCGGGACCACGAACGGTCGGGTCAGCCGCGCAGCGCACGCGGCAGCGCGAATACCACGTGCTCCTCGCGGCCATGCTGTTCAGCCGGAGATTCGCCGCCCCACTCGCACAACCGCTGCACCACCTGCTGCACCAGTGTCTCGGGCGCAGAGGCGCCGGCCGTCACGCCGACGCTGCGCGCGCCGGCAAACCACTGCTGCTGCAGATCGTCGGCACCGTCGACCAGGTAGCCCGGCACGCCGGCGCGATCGGCCAGCTCGCGCAGCCGGTTGGAATTGGAACTGCTCTTCGAGCCCACCACCACCAGCACATCGCTGTCGGCGAGCAGCTGCTTGACCGCGTCCTGGCGGTTCTGCGTGGCGTAGCAGATGTCCTCGCGGCGCGGCGCCTGCAGCGCCGGAAAGCGCTGTCGCAATGCCTCGACGATGGATGCGGTGTCGTCCACCGACAGTGTGGTCTGCGTGACAAAGGCCAACCGCTGCGGATTCCGCACTTCGAGCTTCGCCACATCGGCAAGATTCTCGATCAGCACGATGCGCCCACCATGGGAAGTGTCGAAACGCCCCATGGTGCCCTCCACCTCCGGATGTCCGGCGTGACCGATCAGGATCACCTCGCGCGCTTCACGCGCAAAGCGCACCACTTCCATGTGCACCTTGGTCACCAGCGGACAGGTGGCGTCGAACACCTGCAGACCACGGCGCTGCGCTTCCTGCTCCACCGCCATCGAGACGCCATGCGCCGAGAAAATCACCGTGGCGTCATCGGGAACTTCGTCCAGCTCCTGCACGAACACGGCGCCCAGCGCGCGCAGGCGCTCGACCACATTGCGGTTGTGCACCACTTCATGTCGCACATGGATGGGCGCGCCGAACATCTGCAGTGCCCGCTCGACGATGTCGATGGCGCGATCGACACCGGCACAGAAACCGCGCGGATTGGCCAGCAGTATGCGCATCAGTTCACCTGGAACCTGTGCACGTCAGGCACGGCGCCGGCTCGCCAACCAGGCATCCAGCAGCAGCAGTCCGGCACCGATGGTGATGGCCGAATCGGCCACATTGAAGGCCGGGAAATAGTGCTGTTGCCAATGGACCTGGATGAAGTCGATGACATGACCCAGACGCAGCCGGTCGATGACATTGCCGATGGCGCCCGCCAGGATGCAGGCCAGCGCCGCCGCCAGCATGTTCGAACTTCGCGGCAGCCGGCGCAACCAGCCCAGCAGCAAGACGCTGATGACGGCAGCCAGCGCGGTAAACACCCAGCGCTGCCAGCCGCCGGCGCCGTCCAGGAAGCTGAATGCGGCGCCGCGGTTGTGCGCCCGCACCAGATTGAACACCGGCAGGATCGCGCGTGTTTCATGCAGCACAAAGCTGTTTTCGATCAGCGCCTTGCTCCACTGATCGGCGGCGATCAGCGCACCGCTGAGTCCCAGCCAGCGCAGCTGGCCCGCTGCATCCGGCGCATTCATCAGGCAAAGCGCCGGATTTCGCCGGCGCCGTCCAGATTGTCCACGCAGCGTCCGCACAGCTCCGGATGCGCGGCATGACTGCCCACGTCCACGCGACGATGCCAGCAACGCACGCACTTGGGCGCCTGCGTCGGATGCACGCGCAGCCATACGCCGTCGATGCCGGTGGCCGGCACGGCGTCGGCCGGCGCCGGCACCGCCTGCACACGTGCAGCGGAAGTGATCATCAGGAAGCGCAGCTCATCGCCCAGCGCATCGACGCGCGGCAACAGCGCCGGCGTGCAGTACACCTCCAGCTCGGCTTCCAGCGGCGCCCCGATGTCGCCGGCCACGCGCAACCGCTCCAGCTCGCGCGCCACATCGCCACGCAGCGAGAGCAGCAGCGGCCAGTCGATGCCGCTGTCCGGCACCTCCGGCAGGCGATGCCACACATCGAGAAACACGGATTCGGCGCGCGAACCGGGCAGATGCCGCCAGATCTCCTCGGCCGTGAATGACAGGATGGGCGCCAGCCAGCGCACCATGGCCTCGGCGACATGCCATAGCGCGGTCTGCGCGGAACGACGCGCGTGACTGTTGGCCGGCGTGGTGTACAGACGGTCCTTCAGCACGTCCAGATACAGGCCGCCCAGATCGACCACGCAGAAGTTGTGCACCTTCTGGTAGATCAGATGGAAGGCATAGTCGCGATAGGCGGCGGCAATTTCAGTCTGCAGCTGCTGCGCACGCGCGATGGCCCAGGCATCCAGCGCCACCAGCTGGTCCGCCGGCACCGCCTGCTGCGGATCGAAGCCGTGCAGATTGCCGAGCAGGAAGCGCACGGTATTGCGCATGCGCCGGTACGACTCGCTGATGCGCTTGAGTATCTCCTGCGACAGGCTCATCTCGTTGGCGTAGTCGGTGGCCGCCACCCACAGCCGCAGCATGTCGGCGCCCAGCGTCTTCATGACATCCTGCGGCTCGATGCCATTGCCCAGCGACTTGGACATCTTCCTGCCCTTGTCATCGACGGTGAAGCCATGCGTCAGCACGCCGCGGTACGGTGCGCGCGCATACAGCGCCTCCGACATCAGCAGCGAGCTGTGGAACCAGCCGCGATGCTGGTCCGAACCTTCCAGATACAGATCCACCGGCGCCGTGAAATCGTCACGCAGCGCGGCGACGCATTCGAAGGACAGGCCCGAGTCGGCCCACACGTCCATCACGTCGGTGGCCTTGTCGTACCGGGCGGCCTCGGCGCCCAGCAGCTGGGCCGGATCCAGATCGAACCACCAGTCGATGCCGTGGCTCTCCACCTGCGCGGCAATCTGCGCGATCAGTTCCTGCGTGCGCGGGTGCAGCTCGCCGGTGACATGATGCGTGAACAGCGTGATCGGCACGCCCCAGGTGCGCTGGCGCGACAGACACCAGTCGGGACGGTTCTCGATCATGCCGGTGATGCGCGGCTGGCCCCATTCCGGCGTCCACTGCACCGCCTTGATGTCGCGCAGCGCATTGGCGCGCAGACCCATCCTGTCCATGCCGATGAACCACTGCGCGGTGGCGCGGAAGATCACCGGCGTCTTGTGCCGCCAGCAATGCGGATAGCTGTGCGGATGCGCTTGCTGATGCAGCAGCCGGCCGCGCGACTGCAGCTCGGCAATGATCACCGGATTGGCGGCATCCACCTTGAGCCCGGCTACCAGCTCGGTGCCCTCGGCGAAGCGGCCATCGGGACCCACCGGGTTGTGCACCGGCAATCCGTAACGCGAGCCCACCACGAAGTCTTCCTGGCCATGCGCCGGTGCGGTGTGCACCGCACCGGTACCGGTATCCAGCGTCACATGATCGCCGAGGATCAGCGGCACGCTCTTGTCGTGCCAGGGATGCTGCAGCAGCAGGCCTTCCAGCGCCGCGCCGGCAAAACGTCCCAACACTTCGCTGCCCGCCTCGCCCGGCACAGCATATCCGTAACGGGCCAGACAGGCGGCAGCCAGATCGGCCGCCAGCACCAACACTTCATTGCGCGCCGCGATGCGCACGGCCACATATTCATAGGTGGGGCTGAGCGTCACCGCCTCATTGGCCGGCAGCGTCCAGGGCGTGGTGGTCCAGATCACCACCGACACCGGCGCGCGCCCCAGCGCAGCCGGCGCGATGCCGGTGCGGCGTGCAAAGTCGGCGGCATCGGCCACCGCAAAGGCCACGTCGATGGCAGTGGAAACACGATCCTCGTATTCGACCTCGGCCTCGGCCAGCGCCGAGCGGCAGTCCAGACACCAGTGCACCGGCTTGGCGCCGCGATACAGATGGCCGTTGGCGACAATCTTGCCCAGCGCGCGGATCTGCTGCGCTTCATAGCGCCGGTCCATGGTCAGATACGGCTGCTGCCAATCGCCGAACACACCGAGACGCTGGAAGTCCTGGCGCTGCGAATCGACCTGTTTGTTTGCATATTCGCGGCAGGCGGCGCGGAAGGCCTTGGCATCCAGCTTGTGGCCCGGCCTGCCGTGCTTCTTTTCCACCGCCAGTTCGATGGGCAGGCCGTGGCAGTCCCAACCCGGCACATAGGGCGCATCGCGGCCATCCAGCGTGTGCGACTTGACGATGATGTCCTTGAGGATCTTGTTCAGCGCATGGCCGAGATGAATGGCGCCGTTGGCGTACGGTGGTCCGTCATGCAGCACGAACGACGGCCGGCCGCGCGAAACCTCGCGGAGGCGCGCATAGATGTCCTGCTCCTGCCAGCGCTTGAGCTGTTGCGGCTCGCGCTGCGCCAGATCGGCCTTCATCGGGAAATCGGTCTGCGGAAGATTGACGGTCTGCTTGTAGTCGGTCACTGCTTCATTCCAAGAATGCGACGGGCTGCGGCCGCATCGCGATGCATTTGCTCCACCATCAGGTCGAGCGAATCGAATTTCCGTTCCTCGCGCAGCCGGGCCACAAACTCCACTTCAATTTCGCGGCCATACAGGTCGCCGTCGAAATCGAACAGATGTGTCTCCAGCAGCGGCTGCACGCCCGCAACGGTGGGCCGCGTACCCAGGCTGGCCACGCCGGGCCAGCCGTTCAATGCTGTTCCGCTGCCGCCGGCCTGCACGCGGACCGCGAAAATACCTGACAGTGGCAGCCGGCGTCGATGCGCAGCGATATTGGCGGTGCGAAAACCCAGCTGGCGCCCCAGCTGCTGACCTCGCCGCACCCGGCCGCGCATGGAGTACGGGCGGCCCAGCAACGCCGCCGCCCGCGCCAGCTCGCCGGCAACCAGTGCGTCGCGCACCCGCCGCGAGCCGATGCGCTGCCCGGCCTGTTCGACGGGTTCCACAATGTCCACGCCGAAGCCGAGCACCACGCCCTGCTCCGCACACCACTGCGCGTTGGCGTGGCCACCGCGCCCGAAGCGGAAATCGTGTCCCACCACCACGTGCCGCGCGCCGAGGCGGCGCAGCAGCCGCGCGAACTGCTCACCCGACAGCTGACGCAGCCCTTCATTGAATGGCAGCAGGCACAGCCCGTCCAGGCCGAAGCCTTGCAGCAGCCGCCAGCGCTCGCGGAAATTGGTCAGCCGCGCCGGGGGATCAGCCGCATGCAGATACTCGCGCGGCAGCGGTTCGAAACTGAGCAGCAGCGCCGGCAGTCCATGCGTCCTGCCCAGCGCCAGCGCCCGGTCGATCAGCACCCGATGGCCCAGATGCAAGCCATCGAAGGCGCCGACAGTGAGCACACAGTCGGCATCCTGGCCGGCAAAGGCGGGATGGCGCCGGCGCAGCTTCACGTGCCCGGCCTGGTACGCAGATCGCGGTAGCGCATGCCCAACAGCAGCAGCACCGCGAAGTACAGCGCCGCCGCCGCAGCGATGATGCCCAGACAGCGCGTCAGCCGGGGCAGCGGCGACATGGCCAGCCACTGCGACAGTTCGCCACCCAGCGCGTACAGCAGCGCCGCCATCGCGGCGCAGGCCAGCAGCACACGGGGCAGCAGCGTCCGCCACACCGATGAGAGGCGCAGCGCGCCGTTGCGGCGCAGACCGCGCCACAGCAGCCATGCGTTGACCGCCGAACCCAGGCAGGTGGAGGTGGCCAGCAGAATATGCGGCGCCGGGAAGCCCAGTTTCGCAGCCGGCAGTACCACCGCCACATTCACCAGCATGGTGACGGCAAAGCCGATCATGGCAGCGCGCACCGGCGCGCGCGTGTCCTGTCGCGCGAAATAGCCTGGCGCCAGCACCTTGATCAGGCTGAAGGTCATCAATCCCCATGAGTAGGCCATCAGCGCCCAGCTGGCCATCTGCACGTCGGCGCCGGTGAAGCGGCGATAGCCGAATATCGTGGCCACCATCGGACCGGCAAAGAACAGCATGCCCACTGCCGCGGGCGCCACCAGCACCACGGTCAGGCGCAGGGCCCAGTCCAGCGTGGCGGAGAACTGTTCACCGTCCCGCTGCGCATGATGCGCCGACAGCCCCGGCAGGATCACCGTGCCCAGCGCGATGCTGAACACACCCAGCGGAAACTCCATGATGCGGTCGGCGAAATACAGCCAGGAAATGCTGCCGGTGATCAGGAAGGAAGCGATGAAGGTGTCCAGCAGCAGGCTGACCTGCGACATCGACGAACCGACGATGCCCGGCACCATCAACTTCCCGATGCGCCGCACGCCTTCGGCGGCCGGCCGCCAGCGCGGCCAGGACAGCAGACCGAGACGCGCCACCGGGGGCAGCAGCACGGCCAGCTGCAGGCAGCCGGACAGGAACACGCCAATCGCCAGCACGCGACCCGGATTGGCGCTGTGCGCTGCCACCACCACGGCGAAGAAGATCAGCAGCACGTTCTGCGCCACCTGCGTGAAGGCCGGCAGCGCGAAGCGGCGGTAACTGTTCAGCACGCCGGCGAACAGCGCCGTCAGCGAGATGAAGAACAGATAAGGAAAGGTCCAGCGCAGCATCTGCACCGCCAGCTCGTAGCGGCCGTTCCCGGCCGAGAAGCCCGGCGCGTAAAGCAGGATGATCAGCGGAGCCCCGATGACGCCGATGAGCGTGATCCCCAGCAGCACCGCACCCAGCGTACCGCTGACGCCGGCCACCAGCTCGCGCACCTCGGCCTGGCTGCGCTGCAGCTTGTACTCGGAAATCACCGGTACGAAGGATTGCGAGAAGGCGCCCTCGGCGAACAGCCGGCGCAGGAAATTGGGAATCTTGTAGGCCACCAGGAAGGCGTCCTGGAAGGCGCCGGCGCCGAATGCCTGGGCCAGCGCCACGTCGCGCAACAGGCCGGTAATCCGCGACAGCAGCGTAGTCAGCCCCACCACGCTGGTGCTTTTGAATATGGCGCGACTCATGAAGCGGCGAAACTATACAGCAGGCTGTCCGACAGCGACCCGGCCGGATTGACAAGGCGTGACTGCCTCAGCACACTACGCGCCCTTTTTCCAGGGGCAGAATGGCAGCGGAGAACAGGCGTGGCGAACACCAAATCGGCAGAGAAAGCGGCACGGCAAGCGGAAGTGCACCGGACGGGCAATGTGGCACTGCGCTCGCGCATGCGCACCGCCATCCGCAAGGTCACCGATGCGATCGCCAGCGGCAACAAGGAAGCCGCCAAGGCCAGCTACCAGGCTGCCGTGCCGGTCATCGACACACTGGTCAACAAGAAGATCATTCACCGCAACCAGGCCAGCCGGCACAAGAGCCGCCTGGCGGCCCACGTCAAGGCGCTGAGCTGAAACTGCCGGGGACGCCGGCTTCATTCGCTCGCCGCATTGCGTCCCAGCTGATCCTCGACCGCCAGCAATAGCGACAATCGCGCTTCGCTGCGCGCCATCTCGCGCCAGTGCGTACCCTCGGGCCAGGGTTCCAGCGCGCCGGCCAGTGCCCACAGCATGTTCATTGAGTTGACGACGCGCGCGCGTCGCAGGTCCACGTAGGTCTGCACCGCGCCGCGTGCGCGCAGCTGCTCGACGGTGCGGATACCGACGTGGCCCAGCAGCTCTTCGGATCGGGTGCCGAGGTTGCGCAGGTCGCGCAGTCGCAGCCGCAGTTTCCCGGCGGCAATGCGCTGGCGGACCTTGCTGTTACGCACGCGGCTTCTCGCGCTGCTCTTCGAGGAAGCGCATCACGGCCTCGACCAGTTCGCGCGTGCCGCGACCCGCCGCCGCCGAAATCAGGAAGTGCGGGCCCTTGTAACGCAGCCGGCGCACGATGTCCTTCGCGAGTTTTTCGGCCTCGTCATCGGGCAGCAGATCGCGCTTGTTCAGCACCAACCAGCGTGGCTTGACCGCCAGCTCCTTGCTGAACTTTTTCAGCTCGCCAACAATCGCGCGTGCATCGCGCACCGGGTCTGCTCCCGGATCGACAGGCATGATGTCGACCATATGCAGCAGCACGCCGGTGCGCTGCAGATGCTTGAGAAAGCGGATGCCCAGCCCCGCACCTTCGGCAGCACCCTCGATCAGGCCCGGAATATCGGCCATCACAAAGCTGCGATGCTCGCCGCAATACACCACGCCCAGATTCGGATGCAGCGTGGTGAAGGGATAGTCCGCGACCTTGGGCCGCGCCGCCGAGACGGCGCGAATCAGCGTGGACTTGCCGGCATTGGGCAGACCCAACAGGCCCACGTCGGCAATGACCTTCATCTCCAGCGCCAGCGCGCGTTTCTCACCCGGCAACCCTGGTCCGAACTGGCGCGGCGCGCGATTGGTACTGCTCTTGAACTTGGTGTTGCCCCAGCCGCCCTTGCCGCCCTGGGCCACCTTCAATTCCATGCCGGCGCGCTTCAGATCGCCCAGCTCTTCGCCGGTGTCCTGGTCCCGCACCACGGTGCCCACCGGCACCGCAACATACAGCTCCTCGCCGCCCCGACCGGTGCAGCCGTTGCCTGAGCCGCCCTCGCCTGACTTCGCCTTGTAGATGCGCTGGATGCGGAAGTCCGCCAGCGTATTGATGCCTTCGAGTGCGCGCAGCCAGACGCTGCCGCCGGCGCCGCCATCGCCGCCGTCCGGCCCACCGAAGGGCACGGATTTCTCGCGGCGGAAGCTCAGACAGCCGCGGCCGCCGTTGCCGGCTTGCACCTTGACCGTGGCTTCATCGACAAATTTCATGAGTTCAGCCTAACGCGAGCCCTGCCGAAAAAACAAAACCCCGGCCG
Organism: Gammaproteobacteria bacterium; assembly: GCA_020029535.1. GTDB lineage: Bacteria > Pseudomonadota > Gammaproteobacteria > Steroidobacterales > Steroidobacteraceae > FEN-1191. The sequence continues at coordinate 21,826 of JAIBJM010000021.1, forward strand.
GGCCGGGGTTCTGTATCCCTCGCAGCCGAATGCGGACTATTCCGGCAGTACGCTGACGAACATGCGCTGCTCGGCGCCCTTGCGGCGGAAGCTGACGCGACCGTTCTTCAGCGCAAACAGCGTGTGGTCGGTGCCGATGCCGACATTGTCGCCGGCATGAACGCGCGTGCCACGCTGACGGATAATGATGTTGCCGGCCAGCACCTGCTCGCCGCCGAAGGCCTTGACGCCCAGACGCTTGCTGTGTGAATCGCGGCCGTTGCGGGTACTGCCGCCTGCTTTCTTGTGTGCCATGGTGACTGACTCCGTTAGGCGCTGATTGCCGTGATACGCACCTGCGTATACTTCTGGCGATGATTTTTCATGCGCAGGTAATGCTTGCGGCGGCGGAATTTCACGATCGCCACCTTGTCGCCCTGCCCGTGCGACTCCACCGTGGCGCTGACCTTGCTGCCCTTCAGCAGCGGCTTGCCAACGGTGACGTTGTCGCCATCGGCGATCAGCAGCACCTGGTCGAACTCCACCGTTGAACCCGGCTCGGCAGCCAGCTTCTCGATGCGCAGCACGCCATCTTTCTCGACCCGATATTGTTTGCCGCCTGTGGCGATGACCGCGTACATTGTCCCGACTCCGTTTGAACTGCCCGCGGGCGCGAAAGCCGGTGGGCGGAAAGGCCGCGCATTCTACTGGCCATGTGCGGGTCGGTCAAACGGCAATTCCATTGGAGAAACAGATAGTTGAATAGCGTCCTGACAACCCGCACCGGCGCTGCTGCGCCATCGGCCGGGGCAGCTGCTGCCGGCTCACCGGCTGCGCTGGAGGCAGTCCGTGATCTGGTGCGTCCGGAGCTGCTGGCCGTGGACACAGCGATCCGCGGCGGACTGGCCAGCATCGTGCCGCTGATCGACCAGGTGGCTGAACACATCATCGCCGGCGGCGGCAAGAGGCTGCGTCCGCTGCTGGTGGTCCTGGCCGGTCGCGCCTGCGGCGCATCCGCCGTCGGCGCCGGCCCCACCATCCAGGCCGCCGCCTTCATCGAATTCATCCATACCGCCACGCTGCTGCATGACGATGTGGTCGACAACTCGGCCCGGCGCCGCGGCCGCGCCACCGCCAATGAAATGTATGGCAACCCGGCCAGCGTGCTGGTCGGGGATTTTGTCTATTCGCGCGCCTTCCAGATGATGGCGGCAGTGAAATCGCCGCGCGTCATCGAAATCATGGCCGATGCCACCAATGTGATTGCCGAAGGCGAAGTGCTGCAGCTGTTGAATGCGCACGACCCGGACACCACCGAAGCGCGCTACATGGAAGTGATCCATCGCAAGACGGCGCAGCTGTTCCAGGCCGGCGCCGAAGTGGCCGCCGTGCTGGCGAGCGCGCCACTGGCAGCGCAGACAGCGCTGGCGCGCTATGGCCGTCACCTGGGCACCGCCTATCAGCTAATCGACGATGTGCTGGACTACCAGTCCGATCCGGAAGCGCGCGGCAAGAACCTGGGCGACGATCTGGCCGAGGGCAAACCCACGCTGCCGCTGATCCATGCGCTGCGGCATGCCGATGCCGGCAGCGCCACCGCCATCCGCCACGCCGTGGAAAAAGGCGGCGTCGAAAATCTGGATACCGTACTGGCTGCAATTGAATCGACGGGGGGGCTTGCGTACACTGCGCGCCTCGCAAAAAGCGAGTCCGACTCGGCGCTGGCTGCCCTGGCAGCACTTCCGGCAACGCCATACAGAGAAGGTCTCGCCGCGCTGGCCCGCTTCGCGATCGAACGCAAGCACTGACGCACGAACAGTTCGGGGTGTAGCTCAGCCTGGTAGAGCACTACGTTCGGGACGTAGGTGTCGCAGGTTCAAATCCTGTCACCCCGACCATTGGTTTGTGGGTCCCTCAGAATCTGACCGACGCAATGACGCCGAAGGTGCGCGGTTGAGTGCAGGTGCCTGAGGGCATGCCTTCCTGCGGGTAGTTGACGCTATCGGGTGAAGAAAGCGTCGCACTCAGCAGCTTCTGTTCATCCGTTGAGCCTGTGGAAAAACCCTTGATTGCGGCTGCGGTGCACGTCGTAGAACAGACCATCGAGGCCAGTCGTACGATCGATGTAAACGCCGTCGACATGCACCGCATTGGGCGATTCGGTGGTCGGACTGTTCGCCACGGGATAAATGCCGCGAATGCCGATTTGCATCGAGCCAAAAAAGCGGCTGACCGATACGTCCGGGGCCACCTTGCCGAGATTGGTGAAGTCTTTGACACCCTGGCGTGCCAGTTCGTCCGGATTCAACGCAGTAATGGCGATCGGCGCCCTCTGCAGATTCTCCTCGCGCTTCTGTGCCGTAATGACGACTTCTTCCAGGGTACCGCTACTGCCGGTTGTCTGAGCCCACGAGCTCTGCATCCCCAGCAGCGTGCTGGCTGCAATAAACGACAGCGACAGGCCGCTTCCGCTCTTCATGATCAGTATGGTCGAAGAACTTCAACGACGCGATGGCTGCTGCACCAATGCCATCGGCGGTTCCGAAGCTGCGGACCACTACTGCGTCGGTGTACAGTTTCGCCATGAGCAAAGCCAAGCGTGATACGGCGCCGAGATCGCGCCGACTGACGGCGGATGACTGGATCGATTCCGGCCTCAAGATTCTGGCCCACCGCGGGGAGGCGCATGTGCGTGTCGAGCGGTTGGCGCACGATCTCCGGGTGACCAAAGGGAGCTTTTACTGGCACTTCGAGAGCCGCGACGCGCTGCTGGAGGCCATGCTCAAGAAGTGGCGTACGCGCACCGTGGAAATAGCGCAGCAGTCAGCATTGCAGTCGGGACCGGACCCGCTTAAACGTCTGCGGGCGTACCTGGAACTGCCACAGACTGCGCCGGACCTGGCAGAAGGTGTGTTGATCCTGCTGGCGGTGCAGTTGTGGGCGCGGCGCAACAAACGCGCGCGCACCATCTACCTGGGAATGCAACGGATGCACGACCGGCGCATAAAGGAGCTGCTCGGCAGTCTTGGCATCCGCCGCGCGCAGACCGACTCCCTGGCGGCCATCTGCGGGGCGGTGCTGATGCACCTGTTCGCGACTCCGGGGCGCAGCAAGGCCGAAAGCACTGCTGTCGTCGAGATGCTGTTGACGATGATCGGCCGCCAGGCGGCCACTGACACCGCGGCCCGTTCCTGAGCCCCGGCAACATCGGGCTGCACCGCACCCGCGCCCGAACTATACTGTGCAGTATGGTTGGGGGGGTCCCTGCCAGCACATCGTCCTCAATTGAGGTGCAGTTCCATGAAGCTGAGCCGTTCCAGATTCCTGCTGGCGGGTGTGGCTCTGTGCAGTGTTGCAACCACTGCGCTGGCGCATCATTCCTTTGCCGGTGTCTTTGACGTGAACAAGCCCGTCACGGTCACGGGCACCATCGCCAAGATCGAATGGATAAACCCTCACTCCTACTTCTACGTGGACGTCAAGGAAAAGGGCGAAACCGTGCGGTGGGCATTCGAAAGCCTGCCTCCAAGCATGTTCAAGCACACCGGGTTGAAGCGGGAGATGCTGCCTCTGGGCGCTGAGGTTACGGTCAACGGCTACGCGGCCAAGGATGGCACCAAGGCACTGGGATGGGTGAAAAGGTTTACCTTCGCCGACGGCCGGGTCATCCAGGTGACGGGCGACAATCCGGCCGAGGCCGAGGGTAAATAAGTCGGGTCGGCACCCGCTACCGTTAAAACAGAAGGGGGCAAATCGTGTCGGACAAACTCTCTGGGCGCATGTTGCGGGTCGTGGTTGGCACTGCATTGCTGGTGCCTGCTGCGCTCGCGTTGGGCGCGACGCCAGCATTTCCGGGTCCGAGCCAGGAAACGTTGGCACGCATAGCCAAGGCTTCGGAACAGCCGACGCCGAAAACCGCCAGCGGTACAGCCGATTTCAGTGGGCACTGGGCGCCCGCGCAACGGTTCGTCCTGCCCATTCTCGCCGCGGGCAAGGTGGTCACAGACGACGGCCGTACCACCGCTCCCATCGCTGCACCCGAGAGTCAGGAGCAGCAGTTCAACAAGACCGGAATCGCCTTCCGCCTCGCCAATCCGGGAATGCGTCCGGAATACAAGGCTGAGTACGCCGCCAAGGCCAGGTCGAACTTTGAACGGGCCAACCTTCTCGACCCCAGCTTCAGCTGCCAGCCACTTGGCGTGCCGCGCATGGGCGCGCCCACCGAGATTGTGCAGACGGCCAGCGCCGTGTACTTCCTCTATCAGACGCGCAACATCTACCGCGTGGTGCCAATCGACGGGCGTCCGCACAATCCGGATGCCGAACGCATGCCGATGGGCGATTCGATTGGCCGCATCGAGGGCGATACGCTGATCGTGGACGTGACCAACCTGCCTGATAACGACGAAACCTGGCTCGACATGGACGGCAGTTTCCACAGCAAGGACACACATGTGATCGAGCGTTTCACGCGCAAGGGCAATGTCCTGACCTACGCCGTGACCATGGAAGATCCCTACTTCGTTCGACCGTTCACGCCCCGACCGGTCACGCTGTTGCGGAGCAATGCCACGGAACATGCCTCCGAGGACTACGCCTGCATCGAGCGCGACCGGCCGCACATGGTGACCACAGAACGTCACTAAGGAGAAACGATGAAACGCACACTCCTGTCTTTCGCTGCGGGCGTCGCTGTGACGGGTTTTGCCGTGCTCGCCGCTGCCCAGGGCCTGCGGCCACCCGAGCCACCGAGCCTGTTCAAGCAGCCGGTTCTCGATTTGGGCGCAGTCAACATGATGCCCGACATCGTCTTCTCTCAATCCATGGGGTACCGGCCCCTGAAGCTGGATCTTTATCGGCCCAAGCAACAGAAAGGACCGCTGCCGGTCGTTCTCTGGTTGCATGGTGGAGCGTGGATGCTCGGCGATCAGCGCGGCGCGGCGTTCGCGGGAATCGACATGCCTGCCACGCTCGCCGGGATGGCGGGGCGCGGTTACGTCGTCGCCAGTGTGCAATACCGGCTCGCAGCAGAGGCAAAATTTCCGGCGCAAATCCAGGACGTGCGCACGGCAGTGCGATGGCTGAAGCGCAACGCCGCTGCCTACGGCATCGATCCGGGCAAGGTTTTCCTGTGGGGCGGCTCCGCCGGAGGCTATCTTGCCGCATTGACGGGTGTGAGCTGCGGAGATGCCGGCCTCGAAGCGCCGCCTGCACCGCCGCTCCCCGGAACTCCGCCGGCGCCGCCGGCCGGCCCGGGCTCTGAATGCGTACAGGGTGTCATGGCGTTCTATCCGGTGATCGATCTGCCTGAGGTTTCCAAGAGTCCCTCGGGCTTTCCCGGCGAAAGCCCCGAGCAGCGCCTGATGGGATGCCCGATCCAGTCATGTCCGGCAGATCGGCTCGCACTGGCGAGCGTACTTGGCCATGTTGACGCCAAAGATCCGCCGTTCCTGATCGCTCACGGCGACGCGGACAAAACGGTTTCAATCGGTCAGAGCAGATTGCTCGATGACGCACTCAAGGCCAAGGGCGTGCCGGTCGAATTCATCGTCGTACCCGGCGGCGTGCATGTGTTTCCGGCCAACAACGTACCCGAAGCAAAGCGCAAGGAACTGATGGAGCGCGTCTATTCCTTCCTGGACAGGAATTCCGGCAAGGCGGCGGCGGGAAACTGAAGCCCGCGCGGGCGAAGCACTCGCTATGTGAGACGATGCGGCGGCGTCGAAACGGGACATGGGCAATCCCTCCGTCAGCCTCGAGCTGTACGCGCGGGTTCGTCTGCATCTTCGGACCAGATCGCCCGCAGCCCCTTCAGGAAAGCGCTGCGGTGCGCTGCCGGTATCCTGTTCAGCAAGGCCGCCTCATGCGCCGCGACAGCTTTCTTGACCCGGGCGGTCAGTGCACGGCCTGCGGCCGTCAACGCCAGTCTGTGCGAGCGCCCGTCAACCGCCTCACGTTCGATCAGGTTCCGGTCTTCGAGCCGTGATGCCAGGGGCGTCATATTGGCGCTGGCTATATCGAGCAGCCGGCCGATGTCGCTTTGCGTGGCGCCAGGATTGGCGTCGATGATCTGCAGCACCGTTGCTTCAGAAGGCCGCAGATTCAGGAGTTCCAGTCTGCCGGCGAGGTCCGCCATGGCGGCCGCCGACGCGCGGCGCAGCAGATAGCCGGGATACCCCATTAAAGGATCGATCACTGTGGTGGCGCCTCCTTCATCGACAAATTTGCTGAGCCCGGTGTTATTGCTATATCGTATAGCAATACTGAATTGTCACGCAACTTCAGAGCGGGGGAACTGCGCCGGATCGCCGCGGAAACCCGGCCCGGACATTATCCGGTCTGATTTCAATCGAGGAGTCAAAGTGAGCAACCAACCTCAAGCCCCGACGGAACGTGCCGAAGCGGACACCGTTGCCTGCAGTGTCAGCGACGGAATCGCCTGGGTGAAATTCAATCGCCCCGAAAAACGCAATGCCATGAACCCGAAGCTCAACCGGCAGATGCTGCGCGTGATCGAAGAACTCGAATTCCGCAGCGATGTGGGGGTACTGGTACTGTCCGGCGAAGGCGCGGCCTGGTCGGCGGGCATGGATCTCAAGGAATATTTCCGCGAAAACGAAGCCAGGGGCCTCGATGCCATACGTCAGGCGCAGCGTGAATGCTATGGCCTGTGGCGGCGGTTACGCTGGTATCAGAAACCCACCATTGCGATGGTGAATGGCTGGTGTTTCGGCGGTGGTTACACGCCTCTGTTCGGCTGCGATCTGGCGTTCGCCGCGGAAGAAGCACAGTTCGGTCTGTCCGAAGTCAACTGGGGCATTATTCCCGGCGGCGGGGCTACCAAGATCGCCCGCGAACTGCTCTCGTTCCGCCGCGCCATGTATCACGCCCTGATGGGTGAGAACATCGACGGCCGCACCGCGGCGGAATGGGGCCTGGTGAACGAAGCGGTGCCGCTGGCACAACTTCAGGCCCGCGTCGAACAGGTGGCGCGCGCGCTGTTGGCAAAGAACCCGGTGGCGCTCAAGGCGACCAAAGACGCCATCCGCCGTGTCGGCGAGATGACTTACGACAACGCCGAAGACTATCTGGTACGCGCCCAGGAAGCGGCAAACTTCCACGACAACGAAGGCCGCAAAGAGGGCATGAAGCAGTTCATCGACGACAAGACTTACAAGCCGGGACTGGCTGCATACGATAAATCGAAGCGAACCGAAGGAAAACGTTGACGTGAACGCGGCAGTTCGTCCCGACGCGCAGCGCATCGAACGTTTGTTGAAACCGCGTTCGGTGGCCATCGTCGGCGCCTCGTCGACGCCGGGCGCGCTGGGCGCCTCGGTCATCGCCAATCTGGATCGCATGGGATTTGCCGGCAACGTCCACCTTGTCAATCCCAATCGCCAGGAGATCGGCGGACGGCGCTGCCTGAAGTCGGTCGATGAGCTGCCGCTGGGTGTCGATGCCGCGGTGCTTGCCATTCCGCGGGCCGCGGTAATCGAGACCATCAAGGCGCTGGTCCGTCGTCAGGTCGGCGCGGCAATCATTTTTTCCGCCGGCTTCGCCGAAGGCGGCGAACAGGGACTCGATGAGCAGCGCGAAATCGCACGCATAGCCGCGAACAGCGGTCTGGTGATCGAGGGTCCGAATTGCCTGGGCCTGGTCAACTATGTCGACGGCATTGCACTGACTTTCGTTGAAACGCCGGCGATCGCGCTCGGTGCGCGCCGGGGCGTAGGCATCGTTTCGCAAAGCGGCGCCATGGCTTGTGTACTCAACGTCATGCTCACCAGCCGCGACCTCGGTATCTCCTACTCCATATCTACCGGCAACGAGGCGGCCAGCGGCGTTGAGGATTACGTCGAATACTTGCTTGATGATCCCAAGACGCAGGTCATCGGCATGATCGTCGAGCAGCTCCGGCAACCGCGGCGATTTCTTGCGCTTGCGCGTCGTGCCCGCGACTGCGGCAAACGCATCGTCCTGCTGCATCCGGGTCGCAGCAGTGCGGCGCGCGAGTCGGCGGCGACGCATACCGGCGCCATGGCCGGCGACTACGGGATCATGCGCACCCAGGTCGAGCGCCAGAGCGTGTTGCTGGTCGACAATCTCGAACAACTCGGGGACGTGCTCGAACTGGCTTCGCGCTGTCGCGTGAGTCGTGTAGGCGGCACAGCTGTGGTGACCGACTCCGGTGCATTCAAGGCCCTCACGCTGGATTTGTGCGAAGAGATTGGCCTGGAGTTGCCGGCCCTGAGCAATGCCAGCGCGCCGCCGCTGCGTGCCGTGATGCCGGAGTTCGTTCCGGTCAGCAATCCCCTCGATCTCACGGCGCAGGCCCTGGTGGATCCGGATCTATACCGTCGGACTTTGACTGCCTTGTTGCAGGATGACCGCTTCGACAGCATTGTCCTCGGCATCATTCAGACGGATCCGACCACGTCGGATCTCAAGTTTCCGCCCATCATCGCTGCACTCAAGGAACTCAAAACAAAAAAGCTGGTGATCGTTGCCGGACTCGACGAGGGTGCGGTGGTGCCCGCCGCGTATATCGAGCAACTGCGCGCGCTCGACGTGGCGTATTTCCCCACCGCCGATCGCGTCTACCGCGCGCTTGCGCAGTTCGCCGCCCTGGCGAAACGTGATCTTGCGGTGTGGGATGCCTCGCCGCTGCCTCTTGCCGACAAATTGCCGCGCCAGGCGACGATCCCGGAATATCGGGCGAAGGAATTGTTGGCGCCGTTGGGCTTCAGGTTTCCGGCTGGACGTTTTGTGACCACGCTGGAGGAAGCGCAGCGCGCAGCAAAGACGATCGGTTTTCCGGTCGCGCTCAAGGCGCAATCGGCCGATCTGCCCCACAAGAGCGATGCCGGCGGTGTGGTACTGGACCTGCGCGATGCGGATTCGGTTGCCGCAGGCTGGAAAAAGCTGCATGCCAACATCGCCCATCATCGGCCGGGCCTGGTACTGGACGGTGTGCTGGTCGAAAAAATGGGCCGGCGTGGGGTCGAATTGATCGTCGGTGCACGCAACGATCCGGATTGGGGTCCGGTCATTCTGGCGGGCTTCGGCGGCGTGCAGGCAGAAATCCTGCAGGACGTGCGCCTGCTCACACCCGATCTGACCCTCGATGGAATCGTGCGCGAACTCCATCTGCTCAAAAGCGGCGTCTTGCTGCGAGGATTCCGCGGTTCGCCGGAACTGGATGTGAGAGCGGTCGCCGAAATAATTTCTCGACTGGGCCGTCTGTTGCGGGCCGAGCCTTCGATCCGCGAAATCGACCTCAATCCGTTGATGACATATCCGCTGGGAGAAGGCGCCATGGCTCTTGACGCTTTGATGTTGATCGAAGGTGAAGCATGAACGCCTCGCCGCACGCACGCGATCATCGCCTGAATATTCTGCTGTGCCTGCTGGTTGCGTTCTCCGAGGGAATCGATTTGCAGGCCGCAGGCGTGGCCGCCGCGGGTATCGTCGGCGAATTCAAGCCGGTTGCCGCAACGATGGGTACATTCTTCAGTGCCAGTACCCTGGGCTTGTTCTTCGGTGCTTTGATCGGCGGCAGGTTTTCGGATCGTCGGGGACGCAAGGACGCTCTGGTGACCTCGGTCATCGTCTTCGGCGTGTTCTCGCTGTTGACGGCCTGCGCCTGGGACATGACCTCGTTGACCTGCGCAAGGCTGCTGACAGGTTTGGGACTGGGTGGTGCCTTGCCCAATCTGATTGCGCTGGTGGCGGAAAGCAGCAGCGAACATCGTCGCAGCGCAAATGTGGCGATGGTTTACGCCGGCACGCCTCTGGGGGGTGCGGCGATCAGCCTGATCAGCATGCTGAGTCCGACCGGGTCGTGGCGCTGGATGTTCATCGTCGGCGGCATCGTGCCGTTGTTGATCGTGCCCATCATGATGCGTCACCTGAGCGAATCGCCGGATTTCCTGGCAGCGCGTGCGAGTGCCGGCGGCGGCGTCAAACCGGTTCCCGCCGGCAGACTATTCACGGTGTTTGCAGAGAAGCGCGCTCTGCGCACCTTGTTGCTCTGGGGCAGTTTCTTTTTTGCCATGCTGACTCTGTATCTACTGCTCAATTGGCTGCCGACGCTGCTGGTCGACAAGGGATTGAGCAAATCGGGGGCGGGGCTGGCGCAAATCGGGTTCAACGTCGGCGGTGCGACTGCGTGCCTGCTGGTGGGATCTTTGCTGGAAAGCCGTTGGCGTCGCACCGGCGTCACCGGCATGTTTATCGTCTTGCCGTTGCTGCTCGCATCCCTGGCGGGCGCGCGCCCACAGATGGTTGAAGTGGCGCTGATCGTGTTCTTGCTGGGCGGTGTCATGATGGCGTCGCAGGCGTTCCTGTATGCCACCTCCTCCGTGTGTTACCCGGTCCTGATGCGCGGGCTGGGCGTGGGGCTCGCGGTGGCGGTCGGCCGGATCGGTTCCATCGCAGGACCCCAGTGGGGCGGAGCGCTCAAGACTATGGGCTATACTTCGCAGCAGTTGCTGCTGAGCCTGATACCCGTCGTCATTGGCACCGGCATATGCGCTGTCCTGCTGGTCTGGTTACTGCCGCCGCGGGCGATCCACGGCGAAATCAAGTACTGATCTGCTCGCCCATCGCGCGCGCCGCCCGGGTGGGCGGCGCATCGCAAAGCTCGGCGATCAGGTCGGTCAGCACTTCGAACGACACCGGCTTGACCAGGTGATGATCGAAGCCGGCCTCGCGCGCGCGGCGCTTGTCGTCGCTCTGCCCCCAGCCGCTGAGAGCAATCAGATGCATGTGCCGACCCCAATCGGTGGCGCGTATGTTGCGCGCCAGCTCGTAGCCATTCATCACCGGCATGCCCACATCCAGCACCGCCACTTCCGGACGATGCTGCGCGGCCAGCTCCATTCCTTCGACGCCACCTGACGCCTGGTACACCTGATGACCGGCCATCTCCAGCAGCATGGTCAGGCTCTGCACGGCGTCGACATTGTCATCCACCACCAGCACGCGACGCCGGATTGAATCAGGTGCTGCAGCCAGCGCCGATGCCAGCGCGTCGGCGCCGGCCGACGCACAGACCGGCAGCCGCACGACGAATTCACTGCCGGCATTCTCGCCTTCGCTGCGCGCGCTGACCTGGCCGTCGTGCAACTCGACCAGCCGGCGTACCAGCGCCAGGCCGATTCCCAGGCCCTCCTCGCTGTGTCCGCTGCGTCCCGGCACGCGCGAAAACAGATTGAAAAGTCTGGGCTGCGCATCAGGTGAAATGCCGATACCGGAATCGGTAACGCGGAACTCCACCTCGTCGTCAACACGCGCCACCGTCAATGCAATGAGTCCGCCGGGCGGTGTGTACTTGGCTGCATTGCTGAGCAGATTGCCGATCACCTGCACCAGCCGCACCACATCGCCATGCACCGGCAGAGCGGGCTCGCGGCAGTCCACCTGCAATTCGTGTCCGCGTTCACGGATCACAGGCTGCAAGGCTTCCAGTGCGCGCTCGACAATGGTCTGTACCGAAATGATCTCCTTGTTGAGCCGGATCGTGCCGTGCGTGATGCGCGATATATCCAGCAGATCGTCAACCAGCCGGGTCAGATGCGCGGCCTGCCGGCCAATCACGTCGCGCGACCACACCAGCGCCTCGTCCTGCAGCGGCAGGCGGTTCATCACTTCGACGGCGTTGCGGATCGGCGCCAGCGGATTGCGCAGCTCGTGGGCAAGAATGGCCAGGAATTCGTCCTTGTGGCGGTCGGTCTCCTTGAGCGCGCTTTCGGCGCGCAGCCGCTCGAGGTTCTCGGCCTGCAGGGCCAGATTGACGTCCCCCAGCTCGCGATTGACCTGACTGAGATGCTGGTTGAGGGTCTCCAGCTCGCGCTGGTTTTCCGCCTGCAGCGTGGTATTGGCGCGCTCCAGCCGGCCGTTGGCCGCCGCCAGGCTCACGTTCAGTTCCTGCAGCTTGCGGCGCTGATTGTGCAGTTCGACCAGCACCATCACCTTGCTGCGCAGAATGTCGGCGACGATGGGAATGGACACGTAGTCCACCGCACCCAGCTTGTAACCCTTGAGCCTGTCCAGCTCGTTGACGTGCACACCGGTGACGAAAATGATGGGCGTGCGTTCGTGGCGCGGATGATCATGGACCATCGCCGCGGTCTCGAAGCCATCCATGCCCGGCATGCTGACATCGAGCAGGATCACCGCGACGTCATTCTGCATCAGCTGCTGCAAGGCCTCGACGCCCGAGCGTGCGAACAGCAGGTTCTGTCCCAGCGGAGCGAGAATGGTTTCATAGGACAGCAGCCGCGCGGGCTGGTCATCCACCAGCAGGATGTTGACCTTCTCGCTGGAATCAACAGCCTGCATTGCGGTCAGGGATGCAGCCACATCCGCACCAGTCCAAGCAACTGGTTGGTATCAACCGGCTTGGCCACATAGTCGGAGGCGCCCGCCTCCAGACATTTCTCGCGATCGCCTTTCATCGCCTTGGCCGTCAGCGCAATGATGGGCAGCAGCCTGAAACGCGGATTGGCGCGGATGCGGCGCATGGTCTCGTAACCATCCATCTCCGGCATCATCACGTCCATCAGCACCAGCGAAAAGTCATCAGAGGCCTCCAGCTGCGCGATCGCATCCATGCCGTTGGTGGCGGTCACGACCTGCATGCCACGCCGCTCCAGGATGCTGTTCAGCGCGAAAATGTTGCGCACGTCATCGTCCACCACCAGCACCTTGCGGCCGTGCAGCGGCTCATCGCTCTGGTGCAGCGTCTCGATCATGCGCTGCTTGCCCGGCGGCAGATCGGCAATCACGCGATGCAGAAACAGCGCGGTCTCATCCAGCAGGCGTTCCGGTGACGACACGCCCTTGAGCACGATGCTCTTGGCCTTCTGCCGCAGCTCAACCTGCTCCTGCTCCGAAAGGTCGCGGCCGGTGAAGACCACGATGGGCAGGTCGCGCAACGTGGTATCGCGCTGGATCTCGGCCAGCAGATCGAAACCGCTGATGTCCGGCAGGCGCAGATCCAGCACCGCGCAGTCGAAGTTCTGCGAGCGCATCAGTTCCAGCGCCTCGCCACCGTTGCCGGCCGCAGTGATACGGATGTCCGACGAGCCCAGCAGTTCGGCAATGCTCATCTGCTCGGCGGGGTCGTCCTCCACCACCAGCAGTTCACGCACGCGCGGCGTCGCGAACTTCTTGATGCGCTGAAGCGCCTGCGCCAGGCCATCGGTGGTGGCCGGCTTGTTCATGAAGGCAAAGGCGCCACGCTCCAGGCTGTACTGACGCTCTTCCTCCACGGTGAGGATCTGCACCGGAATGTGTCGCGTGCCCGGATCCTGCTTCAGCTGGTTGAGCACGGTCCAGCCCAGCATGTCGGGCAGGAACACGTCGAGCGTGATCGCGGTGGGGCGGTACTTGCGCGCCAGCGCCAGGCCTTCGGCGCCGCTCTTGGCGACAATGCCCTTGAAACCGTTGTCGCGCGCCAGATTCAGCAGCACCTTGCCGTAGTGGGTATCGTCTTCGACTATCAACAGCAGACAATCGCCCTCCTGCACATCGTCGCAATCGTCGCTGATTTCCTCCACGTGCGCCGGTGCCAGCGCAATCGGCGGATAGACGGCGGCGCCGGCGGCCGGTCGCTGTTGCGGAGTCTGCCGATAGGCAGACCCTATGAAATGCAGCGGCAGATACAGCGTGAAGGTACTGCCCACGCCCGGCGTGCTGCTCAGCTTCAGTTCCCCGCCCAGCAGGTGCGCCAGTTCGCGGCTGATGGCCAGACCCAATCCGGTGCCGCCGTACTTGCGCGAGGTGCCGGCGTCGGCCTGCTGGAAAGCTTCGAAGATGATCTTCTGCTTCTCCGGCGCGATACCGATGCCGGAATCCACCACCGAGAACTCGACCACGGTCTGCGCCTGACGCAGCACCGGATGGTCGGCCGTCCACCCTTCGCGGGCCACCCTGACGTACAGGTCGACACTGCCATGCGACGTGAACTTGAAGGCGTTGGAGAGCAGATTCTTCAACACCTGCAGCAGGCGCTTGGAGTCGGTCTGCAGCTGGCGCCCCAGGTCGGCATCGAACACCGTATTGAACGACAGGTTGCGAGCCTCGGCCTCGTGACGGAAGTTGCGCTCGATGGTTTCGCGCAGATGCGTGAACAACAGGTCCTCGGCCTCGACGGTCACCGTGCCGGACTCGATCTTCGACAGATCGAGGATGTCGCTGATCAGGTTCAGCAGGTCGGTGCCGGCGCCATGGATGGTCTTGGCAAATTCCACCTGGCGCAGCGTCAGGTTGGCATCGGCATTCTCGGAC
>JAIBJM010000114.1 GCA_020029535.1 Gammaproteobacteria bacterium
GCAACTCGGCGCTCGGCTCCTCGATCCAGGAAGAAGTCGAGAAGATGACCTGGTCGATCCGCTGGGGCGGGGACACCGTGATGGATCTGTCCACCGGCCGCCACATCCACGAGACCCGCGAGTGGATTATCCGCAACAGCCCGGTGCCGATCGGCACGGTGCCGATCTATCAGGCGCTGGAGAAGGTCGACGGCAAGGCCGAGGAACTCACCTGGGAAATCTTCCGCGACACCCTGATCGAGCAAGCCGAGCAGGGCGTCGACTACTTCACCATCCACGCTGGCGTGCGCCTGCCCTACATCCCGCTGACCGCCAGCCGGATGACCGGCATCGTCAGCCGCGGCGGCTCCATTATGGCCAAGTGGTGCCTGGCGCATCACCGCGAGAGCTTCCTCTACACCCACTTCGAGGACATCTGCGAGATCATGCAGGCTTACGACGTCGCCTTCAGTCTCGGTGACGGCCTGCGCCCGGGCAGCATCTACGATGCCAACGACGAGGCGCAACTGGCCGAACTCAAGACCCTGGGCGAACTCACGCAGATCGCCTGGCGGAACGATGTGCAGACCATGATCGAAGGCCCCGGCCATGTGCCGATGCAACTGATCAAGGAGAACATGGACCTGCAGCTCGACTGGTGCGACGAGGCGCCCTTCTACACGCTGGGCCCGCTGACCACCGACATCGCGCCCGGCTACGACCACATCACCAGCGCGATCGGCGCGGCGCAGATCGGCTGGTACGGCACGGCGATGCTGTGCTACGTGACGCCCAAGGAGCATCTCGGGCTGCCCGACAAGGACGATGTCAAGGACGGCATCATCGCCTACAAGATCGCCGCCCACGCGGCGGATCTCGCGAAGGGGCACCCGGGGGCGCAGATCCGCGACAACGCGCTGTCCAAGGCGCGCTTCGAGTTCCGCTGGGAGGACCAGTTCAACCTCGGCCTCGATCCGGACAAGGCGCGCGAGTTCCACGACGAGACCCTGCCCAAGGACAGCGCCAAGGTCGCCCACTTCTGTTCGATGTGCGGGCCGCACTTCTGCAGCATGAAGATCACCCAGGATGTGCGCGACTTCGCCGCCGCCCAGGGCATCGCCGAATCCGATGCGCTGGCCAAGGGCATGGAAACCAAGGCGGTGGAGTTCGTGCAGCATGGTTCCCAGATCTACCGCAAGGCATAGTGGCTGAGAGCCGCACTGGATGGCGCTCTGCGGCCTGCCACGGCGCAGAGCGCCAGTCCATGAGCCTGCCAAGGATGGCCGCTCCGGAATCGTTGTGGGCCGAGGCTGCCCGGCCTGATCCAAGCAAACCGCAGTGTGGCGACCATCTGCGGCATGCTTCGGGCACAATTGGCGATTTGCCCCGACTTTCGGAAACCGATGGACCTCGCGAAATCGTTAGCGCGGCTCGACGACGCCGCGCTCTCGGAATTCTTCTCCAACTCGGCCCTGTCGAAGGCCCGCAGCTATGTAAACCGGGTGCGCAACATCGAGCGCTCGGGCAGTATCGTGCGCGCCCGGGTGCAGGGATCGGACTACGCGCCGTATGCGGTGTCGGTACAGTTCGAGGCGCGCGAATTCTTCGGCACGCCGTCGCTGGAAATCGGCACCCGCTGCACCTGCCCGGTCGGCAATCGCTGCAAGCACGCGGCGGCACTGCTGATGGCGCTGCGCAGCCAGGGCCTGCCGGCCGCCCGGCCGCGCAGCGAAGTGGTCCAGTGGGCCAGCGGACTGAAGAAGCGTCTCGAAGCCGCGCAAAAGGCAGCCGCGCCACGCCGCGCGCGCGACGCCCTGTTCTACGTGATCACCGTCAGCAGCGGCGAAACCTGCGCCGTACTGCGCATGCTCAAGGGTCCGGTCGACGACGCCGGGCGTCCGCGCGGTGCCTGCAGCGACTGGTACAACCACGAGCAGGCGCTGCGCAAGCCACCGGCGTTCGTGCAGGAGAGCGACCTCGACGTGTTTCGCGCCCTCGCGCGCCACGCGCGCAAGTGCGGGCTGTACGGCGAGGCCTCGCTCACCGGCGACAGCGGGGCCGCGCTGCTGGAGAGCGTCCTGGCCACCGGCCGCACGTGGACCACGGCCGATCCGCGCTTCGACGACAACCTGCTGCCGCTGACGCGCGGCGCGCCGCGCAGCGGGCGGCTGATCTGGCGCAACCAGGCGGCCGGCCTGGCACCCGGTGTGGTGACCGAACCGCCGGCCAGCATCGTGATGCGGACCGAGCCAATGTACTACCTCGACGTGGCGCACGGCGCGATCGGCCGGGTCGAATCCGACCATGCCGATGTACTGGCCGACGCGCTGCGCCTGCCGCCGCTGACCGAACAGGAGCTGCCGCTCGTCGCCGCCGCGCTGGCCGAGGTGGCACCCGAGCTGCCGGCCACCCTGCCCGGCCAGAGCGGCGAGATCGAGGAACTCGATCGGCCGCTCGAACCGCTGCTGCGCATCGACACCATGTCAACCTGGGGCCACGCCAGACACCGTGACTATGAGCACAGCTTTCTGCCGACCGACTACGACTTCGCGCTGGCGTCCTTCCGCTACGGCGAGGCCGAGCTGGTGCCCGGCGCCGAGCCCGGCATCGTTTTGCTGCGCGATGGACGCGCGGTCAGGATCAAGCGCGACCGCGCGGCCGAGAACGCGGCGCTGGCAGCACTCGAGCGCGCCGGATTAAAGCCTGTGCGCCCGCAGTGGCTGCGCCCGCACGAGGCGCGCCGCGAGAGCGAACGGGGCAGCGGGCAAATGCTCGGCCTGGCCAGCGAAGCCGCATGGACCCGATTCTTTTCCGAACATGTGCCGGCGCTGCGCGACGCCAGCTGGCGCATCGAATGCCCGGCGGACTTTCGTCACCGCGTGCTGACGGTGAGCAACTGGGATGCGCAACTCGAAGAAGATGCCAACGGCTGGTTCGCGCTTTCGCTGGGCATCGAAGTCGACGGCCGGCGGCTCGAACTGGCGCCGCTGCTGCACCAGTTGTTCCGCAGCGAATCGCGCTGGCTCGACCCGAAGAAGCTCGAACGCATCGGCAACGACGAGAACATCATCGTGTTCAGCGAAGCG
>JAIBJM010000022.1 GCA_020029535.1 Gammaproteobacteria bacterium
GCCGCTACGCGAACGATCGCAAGGTCATGGAGGCGGTACTGGCGCGCAAGATCCTGCAGGGCGGCGGCGGTAACTGGGGCGTGGTGCCGATGGTGCCGAACGAGCACGTGAAGCCAGCGGACGCTCTGTCGCTGGCGCGCTGGGTGCTGGACCAGCTGCCGAAGTAGGAATGCCGGGTCCGTGAAACTGGCAAAAATCGGCTATCGGGGCCGGACGGCCGCGAGATTGCGCTCGTGATCGGCAAGGCGGGCCATCATATATGGACACCGCTCAATCCCGGCGGCGTCGGCATTCTGCGCAACAAAGTCGTGGACGAGACGGCGTGAACCGCAGGGCCTGGACGCTCGTCGCCTTTGCGTCCGGCCTGTATGTGCTGTCCTTCACGGATCGGGTCGTCCTGTCGTTGCTTGTGGAACCGATCCGCGGCGAGATCCTGATGAGCGACACGCAGTTCAGCCTGCTGTTCGGACTGGGATTCGCCACGCTGTACATTCTGGCCGGGCTGCCTCTGGCAACGCTTGTCGATCGGGGCAACCGCAGAAACATCATCTTCGCAGGCGTGGTGTTCTGGAGTGCGTCGACATTATTGGCGGGGTTTTCGACCTCGTACTGGCACTTGCTGGTGACGCGCTCCGGCGTTGCGGTCGGGGAGGCAGCGCTTACGCCTGCGGTTGTTTCGATGATCGCGGATCATTTTTCGCGCGAGAAACGCGCCTTGCCGACCAGCATCTACATGGCTGTCGGTGCCGTCAGCGGCACCGGCGCATTCATCGTTGGTGCGATGCTGGTGGCGTTGTCGGACGCGATCAGCGTGCCACTGGGACTTTCGCCATGGCGGCTTGTGTTGCTGCTCATCGGCACGCTCGGCATCGTGATCGGGTGCGTGTTCGCCATTGTGGTCAAAGAACCGGCCCGGGTCGCCGAGCGTGTGCAGCAGGCGAGCGCACGTGACACCGCCCGTCACGTTCTCGACAACGCCGGCGTCTATCTGGGCATGTTCGCCGGTGCAGGGTTCATTCTGATGTTTGCGCAAAGCGTGGTGGCGTGGCTGCCGACATTGCTGGTGCGCGCATACGATATTGCGCCAGGCCGGGCGGGGCTGATCGTCGGTCTCAGCGCCGCGCCGGTGTCCCTGCTGGGGACGCTTTCCGTTCCGTTGCTTCTCAAGCGCTTTGATATGGCGCGCGCACCGCACCGGTTGTTCCAGCTGGCCATGGCCGCGGCGCTGCTGAGCCTGCCCTTTGTGCTCGTCGCGCGATCGGGCCTGATTCCGTTGATGGCGGCGATGTTGCCGGCGGCGTTGGGTTTTGCGGCGAACGCCGTGCTCTCGCCGGTGCTGGTTCAATTCGTGACGCCGGGCGCGATGCGCGGGCGTCTGGTCGCGCTCTATCTGGTCGTGATGAGCATCCTCAGCGTCGGCGTCGGGCCGCTGGTCACGTCTTATGGGGCGCAATTCTTTTCTGGCGGCAACGCCCTGGGAGGCGGTCTGGTCGTGACCGCGGCGCTGGCGATTTTCTGTGCGCTGTGCTGTTTTCTCTACGGGCGGAAACGATCGATGTCCTACAATATAATGTGAGGGACTTACTATATTGACCGGATCGCCGCACGATAATGGGCAGCAGGTACGGGAGGATTGACGTGTCCGACAAACGAATCCCGCCGCCGGAGGACGGGCAATCGAAGAAGCCGGAGCTGTCGCTCGAGGATACCCTCGCTGCGAAGGTACGACTGCGCTATCCCGACAAAGCCGCGCGCGCCGGTCAGGATCCCTATCGGCTCGATGAAGTGCCCAAGCCCGGGGAAGAGAAGCAAAAACCCACCGACCTGCGCGAGCTGTCGAAGTGGATCAAGGCCAAGCGCGAGATCGAGCAGCTGAAGGCCGCCGAACAGGATAAGGACGCGGACAAGAACGCGGACAAGAAGTAGCGGGCCGCTCAGCCCAGCCGTACACCCGCCTGCAGCGTCGTCACCATGGTCCGTGCCTTCGCGCGCGCAGATTCGACGTCATCACCCAACGCCAGTGCCACACCCATGCGCCGGTGCCCGGATACTTCGGGTTTGCCGAACAGACGCAGCGCCGTGTCCGGTACGCGCAGGGCCTGATCGAGGTTGCCGAAGCTGACGTTGCTGGAGTGACCGTCGACCAGCAGCGCGCAGGAAGCCGCGGGTCCGCGCTGACGGATCACCGGAATCGGCAGTCCAAGGATGGCGCGCGCATGCAGCGCGAACTCGGACAGGTCCTGCGAGATCAGCGTCACCAGTCCGGTATCGTGCGGACGCGGCGACACCTCGCTGAACAGCACCGTGTCGCCGTCGATGAACAGCTCGACGCCGAACAGTCCATTGCCGCCGAGACTGGCGGTCACTGCGGCGGCCATGCGTTGCGCTTCGGTGAGCACGCGCTCCTGCATCGGCTGCGGCTGCCAGCTCTCGCGGTAATCGCCATCGATCTGCAGATGGCCGATGGGCGCACAGAAGCTGGTCTGTCCGCCATGGCGCACCGTCAGCAGCGTGATTTCGTAATCGAAGCGCACGAAGCCTTCGACGATGATGCGACCGCCTCCGGTGCGACCGCCGGCTTGCGAATAATCCCAGGCATGCTGCAGATCGGCCGCGCTGCGCACCACGCTCTGGCCCTTGCCCGAGGAGCTCATCACCGGCTTGACCACGCAGGGCATGCCCAGTGCCGCGACGGCGTCGCGGTATTCCGCTTCGGTGCCGGCAAAGCGATAGGGCGAGGTACGCAATCCCAGCTGTTCCGCGGCCAGGCGTCTGATGCCTTCGCGATCCATGGTCAAGCGCGCGGCGCGCGCGGTGGGAATCACGGTATGGCCTGCGCTTTCCAGTTCCAGCAGCGCCTGGGTGGCGATGGCTTCGATTTCCGGCACGATCAGCTGCGGCCGTTCGCGCTCCACCAGCGCGCGCAGCGCCTGCGGGTCCAGCATGTTGATCACGTGAGAGCGATGCGCCACCTGCATGGCCGGTGCGTTGGCGTAACGGTCGACGGCGATCACTTCGCAGCCGAAGCGCTGCAGCTCGATCGCCACTTCCTTGCCCAGCTCACCGGCTCCCAGCAGCATCACCCGGGTAGCGGACGGAGTGAGTGGCGTGCCGAGCATTGTCATCGCAGGAATCTAGCATGGCGAACTGTGGGCGTGCCGCACGGTTCTGGTGCCGTGGGTCCGGCGCCGCGCGTTGGGCTGGTGCGCCGACAGTGGGCATTGACCGCAGGCCGCCGATTGGTCGCGCGCCTGCCGTGGCACAGAGCCTGCAACGGTGCACAGTTGATTGCGCAGCCCGGCCCAATCCAGTGCACAGTAGCGCCAGGGAGCAATGGGTTCGATGTTCTACAACGAGATGTACACGGGCGATGGCGCCGTGCGGTCGCACTATGCCGCGCTCGATCAGTGGCTGAAGCGGCAGTCCAGTGACTGGCTGGCGCAGAAGCGCGACGAGGCCGATGCATTGTTCCACCGGCTCGGCATTACCTTCGCGGTGTACGGCGAGGAGCAGGGCACCGAGCGGCTGATTCCCTTCGACATCGTGCCGCGCGTGCTGCCGGCTTCCGAATGGCGCCTGCTGGAGGCGGGACTGACGCAGCGGGTGCGCGCGCTGAACGCCTTCGTCGGCGATGTGTATGGCGCGCAGCAGATTCTGCGCGCCGGCATCGTGCCCGCGGAGGCCATTCTCACCAATGCCCAGTACCGGCCGGAGATGCAGGATGTGCCGGTGCCCGGCGGCACCTATGCGCATATCGCCGGCGTGGACATCGTGCGCGCCGGTCCGGGCGAGTTCTACGTGCTGGAAGACAATCTGCGGGTGCCCTCGGGCGTGTCGTACATGCTGGAAGACCGCCGCATGATGATGCGGCTGTTTCCCGAACTGTTCTCGCTGCATTCGGTGGCGCCGGTGGAGCACTACCCCGAGGTGCTGATCAACAACCTGCGCAGCGTGGCGCCGGCCGGCATCGACGATCCCGCCGTGGTGCTGCTGACACCGGGACGCTACAACAGCGCCTACTTCGAGCATGCTTTCCTCGCGCAGCAGATGGGCATCGAGCTGGTCGAAGGCCAGGACCTGTTCGTGCGCGACGATTACGTCTACATGCGCACCACGCGCGGTGCGCAGCGCGTCGATGTGGTCTACAGGCGCATCGATGACGATTTTCTCGATCCGCTGGCCTTCCGGCCCGAGTCGGCGCTGGGCGTGCCGGGGCTGCTGACAGCCTATCGCGCCGGCCACGTCACGGTGGCCAATGCCATCGGCACCGGCATCGCCGACGACAAATCGGTGTATCCGTACGTGCCCGAGATGATCCGCTTCTATCTGTCGGAACAGCCCATCCTCAACAATGTGCCCACCTGGATACTGCGCCGGCCGCAGGATTGCGCGCATGTGCTGGCCAATCTTTCACAGCTGGTGGTCAAGGAAGTCCATGGCGCCGGCGGTTACGGCATGCTGATCGGGCCGGCGGCCAGCACGGCGCAGATCGAGGAGTTCCGCGGCCGCATCCAGGCCAATCCCGAGCGCTACATCGCGCAGCCCACGCTGGCGTTGTCGGCCTGTCCCACCTTCGTGGAGTCGGGTCTGGCGCCGCGCCACATCGACCTGCGGCCCTTCGTGCTGTCGGGGCGCGATATACAGATTGTCCCGGGCGGTCTGACCCGCGTGGCGCTGCCCGAAGGGTCGCTGGTGGTGAACTCCTCGCAGGGGGGTGGCACCAAGGACACCTGGGTACTGGAGGACGGGTAATGTTGAGCCGTACCGCCGATCATGTGTACTGGCTGGGCCGCTATGTGGAGCGCGCCGAGACGCTGGCGCGCGCGCTGGATGTGCAGTACCGCCTGTCGTTGCTGCCGCAGGGACCGCAGTCGGTAGCGGCCGGCTGGCTGGATACGCTGGATGAGCTGGGCCTGCTGCCGGCCTATCGCGAGCGTCACGGCGAAGTGGACAGCGAGCAGCCGGCGCAGTTCATCGCCTTTGACCGGCACAGCACGCTCAGCATCTACGGCTGCCTGAAGGCGGCGCGTGAAAATGCGCGCGCGGTGCGTGGCGCCATCACCTCCGAAATGTGGGAGACCATGAACGGCACCTGGCTGGAGGCGCGCGGCTTCGATCCGCAGCAGCAACGGCAGCGTGATCCCGGCGAGTTCATCGACTGGGTCAAGCACCGTTCGCAGCTGTTCCGCGGCGTCTGGCGCGGCACCATGCTGCGCGATGAGG
This sequence comes from Gammaproteobacteria bacterium, assembly GCA_020029535.1. Classification (GTDB taxonomy): domain Bacteria; phylum Pseudomonadota; class Gammaproteobacteria; order Steroidobacterales; family Steroidobacteraceae; genus FEN-1191. The sequence goes on from JAIBJM010000022.1 coordinate 5,224, forward strand.
GTTTTGCCTTCATGCGCGTGGGCATGTCGCTGGAACGCGCCGACGGCACCGCGCGCATTCTCGGCGCGCGGCTGGCCACCGCCAGCGGCGGCACTGCGGTCAGCGGCTACTACCAGTGGGGCGTGCTGCTGCACGCGATGTCGATGTTCGAGAATTATCGCAAGCTGTTCCGCGAGGCGGTGGTGCCCGAGCGCGTGGCCGAGCTGCTGGTGCTGCGCGACGATGATCCGCGTTCGGTGCGCCGCGCAGTGGGCGATCTGTACACCGGCCTGCGCGTGGTGGCCAACCAGCAATCGCGCGAGACCGAACGGCGCGCCGGCGAACTCGAAGCCATGCTGCGCTTCGGGCGCATCGAAGCGCTGGTGGTGGACCGGCTGCGCGCCTTCCTCGATGACTGCGTGGTGCGGCTGCGTGACATCGATCGGCGCATCACCAGCGACTTCCTGGTGGCCATCGAGAGCGTGGCATGACATGAAACTGCACATCGCGCATCGCACTACCTACAGCTATGCCGCGCCGGCCGGCTACAGCATCCAGCTGCTGCGGCTGACGCCGCGCCGCGATGCCACGCAACGGCCGCTGCAGTGGCGGCTGCGCGTGCCGGGGCGCCGTGTCGAGCAGTTCGATGCCTTTGGCAACCAGACCCAGCTGGTGACGCTGGAAGGACCGCATATCGAGCTGGCCATCGAAGCCGAAGGCGTGGTCGAGACCCAGGAAGGCATGGCCGGCGTATTCCCGCATGAGGGCGCCCTGTCGCCGCTGGCCTACGTGGGCAGCACCACGCTGACGCATGCCAGCCCGGCACTGGATGATCTGGCGCGCGGCGTCTTCGAGGGTGGCGTCGCGACGCGCGAACGCATCGAGAAACTGATGGAGGTGGTCACGCAGCGGGTCCGCTACCGGTCGGGCGCCACGCAGGTCACCGACAGCGCCGGCGACGCATTGATGCGCGGCGAGGGCGTCTGCCAGGACCAGGCGCATGTGGCCATCGCGCTGTGCCGTGCCGCCGGCATCCCGGCGCGCTATGTCAGCGGCTACATCTTCGACAGCGCCGCCGCGCGCAGCGCCAGCCACGCCTGGGTCGACATCTGGCTGGACGCCGAACAGCACTGGCTGAGCTGCGACATTACGCATCGCGCGCTGGCCGGCGCCACGCTGTGCCGACTGGCATGCGGACGCGATTATCTGGACGCGGCGCCGGTGCGCGGTGTGCGCCGCGGTGGTGGCCACGAGCAGCTGGATGTCAGCGTCCAGGTGATCGACGCTTCGCAGCAGTAGTGCGTTGTTCTCGTGCGCACTAACATGTGGCTCCTCCATCATCCGGGGTGCCCCGCATGTTCCAGATCCGTACTGCGCGCAACATCGGTGTGTTGTTGATGGCCGGCCTGATCGCGGCCTGTTCGAGGCAGGCCACCGCACCGCCGCCGGCCGAGAGCGCGGCCTGGACCCGCTTCGCCAGCGATTTTGTCGAAGCTACCTTCAAGGCACAGCCCATGTTCGCGGTGCAATCGGGCCGCCATGAATTCGACGGACAGATGCCGGACTGGAGCCGCGCCGGCATCATGGCCGAGATCTCCCGGCTGCAGCAGGCGCGGGCCGCCGCGCTGGCCATCGATGGCAACAGCATGTCGCCGGCGCAGAACTTCGAGCGCGACTACCTGATCTCGGTGCTCGACAACAACCTGTTCTGGATGGCCAAGGCCGAGTTCCCGTTCCGCAATCCGGCCTGGTACGTCAATCAGCTTGATCCCGAGGTGTACCTGTCGCGGCAGTACGCACCGCTCCCGCAGCGCCTGCCGGGTTACATCGGCTATGCGAAGAACATTCCGGCCATCGCAGCCAGCATCCGCGCCAATCTGCGCACGCCGCTGCCCAGGACGTTTGTCGAATACGCCGTGCGCGCCTTCGGCGGCTTTGCCGATTTCTACCGCCAGGACGTGCCGAAGGTGTTTGCCGGTGTGCAGAACCCGGCTCTGCAAACGGAGCTGTCGCAGGCCAATGCCGCCGCCGCGCAGGCCATGAGTGAATTGCGCGACTGGTTCATCGCGCAGCGCAGGACCGCCAACGACAGCTTCGCGCTGGGACCGGAGCTGTTCGCGGCCATGGTGCGCGAGACCGAGGGCATCACGGTATCGGTGGCCGACATCAGGAAAGCCGGTGAGGTCGATGTGGCGCGCAATACCGCGGCGCTGAAGGCAGCCTGCGCAGCGTTCGCGCCCGGCGCCACGCTGGCCGACTGCATCGGGAAGGTGTCGGCGCGCAAGCCGCCGCAGGGTCCGGTGGCCGGCGCACGCGCGCAGCTGGCCAGCCTGCGACAGTTCGTCGTCGACAAGGGCATCGTGTCCATTCCCACTGACGAGCAGGCCCAGGTCGAGGAGGCGCCGCCCTACAACCGCGCCAATTCGGCTTACATCGTGATACCCGGCTTCTATGAGAAGAACGTGGCCTCGGTGTACAGCATCGCGCCGCCCGATCCGGCCTGGAGCAAGGCCGAGCAGGCCGCCTACATCGACGGCGAGACCGAACTGCTCAACACCACGGTGCACGAGGTGTGGCCGGGGCACTTCCTGCAGTTCCTGCATTCGAATCGCAGTCCGTCGGTGATCGGTCGGCTGTGGGTGGGCTATGCCTTTGCCGAAGGCTGGGCGCACTACAGCGAAGAGCTGATGTGGGAGATGGGCCTGGGCAATGGCAATCCGGAGCATCACATTGCGCAGCTCACCGATGCGTTGTGGCGCGATGCCCGGCTGCTGTCGGCCATCGGCCTGCACACCGAAGGCATGACGGTGGCGCAGTCCGAGCAGCTGTTCCGTGAGATTTCATTCAGCGATCCCGGCAATGCGCGCCAGCAGGCTGCGCGCGGCAGCTACGATCCGGCCTACCTGAATTACACGCTGGGCAAGCTGGCCATCCGCAAGCTCCGCGATGACTGGGTGGCGAAGCAGGTGGCGGCCAAGCCGGGCAGCGATCCGAGCAGCTACTGGCGCGCCTTCCATGACCAGTTCCTGTCCTGGGGCGGACCGCCGATACCGCTGGTGCGGCGGCAGATGCTGCCCGGAGACACTGGCTCGCTGCTGTAGCGGGACGGGCCTCTTTGTGTTCCGCCGGGCGTTCCGCTAGGCTGAGACTTTCCCAATATAGTCAAAGCCTTAGCAGATGAAAGTTACGATTTTTGGATCAGGCTATGTCGGCCTGGTGACAGGTGCTTGCCTGGCGGAAGCGGGCAATCACGTGATCTGCGTAGATGTGGACGCCGCCAAGGTGGCGCGGCTGAATGCCGGCGAGGTGCCCATCCACGAGCCGGGGCTGGAGGCGTTGATCGGGCGCAACCGCGAGGCTGGCCGCATCGAGTTCTCCACCGATGCCGTGGCCGGCGTGCGTCATGGCCTGTTCCTGCTGATCGCGGTGGGTACGCCACCGGGCGAAGACGGCTCGGCCGATCTGCGCCATGTGCTGACCGTGGCGCGCACCATTGGCGAGACGCTGGAGCAGTACGCCATCGTCATCACCAAGTCCACCGTGCCGGTGGGCACCGCCGACAAGGTCAATGCCGAAGTGAGCGCAGCGCTGGCGAAGCGCGACGTCAACGTCGAATACGACGTGGTATCCAACCCTGAATTCCTCAAGGAAGGCGCGGCCATCGCCGACTTCATGAAGCCGGATCGCGTGGTGGTGGGCACCGGCAATCCGCGTACCACCGAACTGCTGCGCGCGCTGTACGAACCCTTCACCCGCAACCGCGACCGGCTGGTGGTGATGGATGTGCGCTCGGCCGAGCTGACCAAGTACGCCGCCAACGCCATGCTGGCCACCAAGATCAGCTTCATGAACGAGCTGGCCAATATTGCCGAGCGCGTGGGGGCCGACATCGAGAAGGTGCGCGTCGGCATCGGCTCGGATCCGCGCATCGGTTACAGCTTCATTTACCCGGGCACCGGCTACGGCGGTTCGTGTTTCCCCAAGGACGTCAAGGCGCTGGTGCGCTCAGCGCACGAAGTGGGCTACGAACCAGCGCTGTTCGATGCGGTCGAAGCGGTCAACGAAAGACAGAAGAGTGTGCTGGTGCGCAAGCTCAATCATGTCTACGGTTCCGCGCTGCGCGACAGGTGCTTTGCGTTGTGGGGCCTGGCCTTCAAGCCCAACACCGACGATATGCGCGAAGCGCCCAGTCGCGTGGTCATCGCGGCGTTGCAGGCCGCCGGCGCTACACTGCGCGCCTACGATCCGGTGGCCATGGACGAGGCGCGCCGCCAGCTTGGCGTGAATCCGGCGTTGACCTATTGCAAAGGTCCCTATGAGGCGCTGGAAGGCGCCGATGCGCTGCTGATCGTCACCGAATGGCAGGAGTTCCGTAGTCCGGACTTCGACCGCATCAGGAAGCTGCTGAAGGCGCCGCGGATTTTCGACGGCCGCAATCTGTATGACCCGGCGCTGCTGGAGCGCTTCGGCATCGAGTACTACGCCGTGGGCCGTGGCCGCCCGGCGCTGGCCGGCTCGCATGAAGGAGTGAAGTGATGTTGATACCGGTAGTGCTGTCCGGAGGCTCGGGCACGCGTCTGTGGCCGCTGTCGCGCGAACTGTATCCCAAGCAGCTGCTGCCGCTGGTGGGCGAACGCACCATGCTGCAGGAGACTGTGGCGCGATTGTCGGGTCTGGAGGTGGCGGCGCCCATCGTGGTCTGCAATGAAGCACACCGCTTCCTGGTGGCCGAACAGCTGCGCGTGGTGGGCCATACGGCGCGCGCCATCGTGCTGGAGCCCAAAGGCCGCAACACGGCGCCGGCCATTGCGCTGGCCGCGCATGCGGCGCTGGCTGATGGCGCCGCCGATGCGCTGTTGCTGGTGCTGCCCGCCGATCATGTGATCCGCAATGTGGCGGCCTTCCACAGCGCCGTACAGGTGGCGGCGCAGACGGCGCGGAGTGGCCGCCTGGTGACTTTCGGCGTGGTGCCGCAGGCCCCCGAAACCGGCTATGGCTACATCCGCCGCGGCGCCGCCGAGGGCGGGGCATATCGCATCGCCAGCTTTGTCGAAAAACCGCCGCTGGAAAAAGCACGCGGGTATCTGCAGTCGGGCGAGTACTACTGGAACAGCGGCATGTTCCTGTTCGGCGCGCGCCGCTATCTGGAAGAGCTGCAGCGCCATGCGCCGGACATCGCCGCGGCCTGCAAGGCGTCCTTCGATGCCGCAAAGCGCGATCTGGATTTCCTGCGCGTCGATGCTGCGCAGTTCGAGGCCTGCCGCAGCGAATCCATCGACTACGCGGTGATGGAAAAGACCGATGCCGCGCTGGTGGTGCCGCTGGATGCCGGCTGGAGCGACGTAGGGTCCTGGTCGGCGCTGCATGAGGCCTGCGATGCCGATGATCAGGGCAATGTGGTGCACGGTGACGTGCTGGCCGAAGACACCCACGGCAGCTATCTGTATTCGGAGAGCCGGCTGGTGGCCACTGTCGGCCTCACAGATCATGTGGTGGTGGAGACCAAGGACGCGGTGCTGGTGGCGCCGAAGAGCCGCGTGCAGGACGTCAAGGCGCTGGTGACGCGGCTGAAGAATGAAGGTCGCTATGAGCATTCGCTGCATCGTGAGGTGTTCCGTCCCTGGGGCAGCTACGACAGCATCGACAATGGCGAGCGCTTCCAGGTCAAGCGGCTGATGGTGCATCCCGGTGGTGTGCTGTCGCTGCAGATGCACCATCATCGCGCCGAACATTGGGTGGTGGTGTCGGGCACGGCGCGCATCACGCGCGGCGAGGAAGTTTTCCTGCTGGAAGAGAATCAATCCACGTATATTCCGGTCGGTGTGCGTCATCGCATCGAGAATCCCGGCAAGATTCCACTGCACATCATCGAAGTGCAGTCGGGTGGCTATCTCGGCGAGGATGACATCGTGCGTTTCGAGGACAACTATGGCCGCCAGGGAACCAACACGTGAGCAAGCTGACCTGCTTCAAGGCCTATGACGTACGCGGCCGCATTCCCGGCGAACTGAACGAAGAACTGGCCTACCAGATCGGGCAGGCCTATGCCGGTTTCGTCAAACCGGACACGGTTGCGGTGGGTCGTGATATCCGCAAGTCCAGCACGGTGCTGTCGGCGGCGCTGATCCGCGGCCTCAACGATTCCGGTGTCGATGTGGCCGACATCGGCCTGTGCGGCACTGAAGGTGTCTACTACGCCACCTTCGCCGAAAAATTCGCTGGCGGCATCATGGTGACCGCCAGCCACAATCCGCCCGACTACAACGGCATGAAGTTCGTGCGCGAGCAGAGCCGGCCGATCAGCGCCGATACGGGCCTGAAGGACATGCAGGCCATGATCGAGCAGGGCCGCCTGCCGCCGAAGGCGGCGCAGCCGGGCCACACCGCGCCGCGCGACACCTCGGCCAGTTACCTGAAGCATCTGCTGGGCTACATCCAGGGTGCCAAGCTCAAGCCGCTGAAGGTGGTGGTCAATGCCGGCAATGGCGGCGCCGGGCTGATCGTCGATCAGCTGGAGCCGCATCTGCCATTCCAGTTCGTCAAGGTGCACCACAATCCGGACGGCAGCTTCCCCAATGGGGTGCCCAATCCCATGCTGGAGCAAAACCGCACCAGCACCATCGAGGCCATTCGCCGCTCCGGTGCGCAGGTGGGTCTGGCCTGGGACGGTGATTACGACCGTTGCTTCTTCTTCGACGAGCAGGGCGGTTTCATCGAGGGCTACTACCTGGTGGGCCTGCTGGCCGAATATTTCCTGCAGCGTTTTCCGGGCGCAAAGATCGTGCACGATCCGCGCCTGACCTGGAACACCATCGACCTGGTGCGCAAGTTCGGCGGCGAGCCGGTGCTGTGCAAGTCGGGCCACGCCTTCATCAAGCAGAAGATGCGCGAAGTCGACGCCGTGTATGGCGGCGAGATGAGCGCCCATCATTACTTCCGCGACTTTGCCTACTGCGACAGCGGCATGATTCCGTGGCTGCTGGTGCTGGCCATCATGTCTGAAAGTGGCCGCAGTCTCTCGGAACTGGTGGGCGCTCGGCAGCGTCTGTTCCCGGCCAGCGGCGAGATCAATCGCGAGATCGCCGACAGCAAGGGCGCGTTGGCCAAGGTGCAGCAGCACTATGCCACCAGCGCCAGCAGCATCGACTTCACCGACGGCCTGTCGATGGAGTTTGCGCAGTGGCGGCTGAACCTGCGCGGTTCCAACACCGAGCCGCTGGTGCGGTTGAATGTCGAGTCGCGCGGCGATGAATCCTTGATGAAAGAAAAAACCGCCGACGTACTGCGTCTGCTCGACGCGGGCTGACCGTCGCCCATCGCATGGCAGGGGAGAGCTACCGATGCTCGGTATGACGCGTTACCAGTGGACGGTGCTGTTTGCCGCCTGGCTGGGCTGGGGCTTCGATGTTTTCGACAGCGTGCTGTTCAACTATGTGGCGCCCAACTGCGTTCCGGCGCTGCTGAACCTGGAAGTGGGTTCGCCCGAGGCACGCTCGGCGACGCTGCTGTGGACCGGCATCCTGACCTCGCTGCTGCTGCTGGGCTGGGCTGCCGGTGGCGTGCTGTTCGGCTATGTCTGCGACCGCATCGGGCGCCTGCGTACGCTGATGCTGACCATGCTGATGTATGCGCTGGGTACCGCGGCCTGCGCTTTCGCCACCGATATCTGGATGCTGATGGCGTTCCGCCTGATTGCCAGCCTGGGCATTGGCGGCGAATGGGCCGCCGGCGCATCGATGGTGGCCGAGGTGGTGCCGGAGAACCGGCGCGTCGAGGCCGGCGCGCTGCTGTACACCTCGGCGCCGTTCGGCCTGTTCCTGGCCACCTTCGTCAACTTCCAGGTGGCCGGCGTCTGGTTCCCTGACGACACTGTCAATTCGTGGCGCTATGTGTTCCTGTTCGGTCTGATACCGGCGGCGGCGGCCTTCCTGGTGCGGCTGTTCGTGCGCGAGCCCGAGCGCTGGACCCGCAATACCGAGCGCAGCCATACCCGGCTGCAGGACATCTTCACGCCGGAACTGCGGCGCATCACGCTGTGGGGCACCTTCGTGGCCGTGGTGGCACTGGTCACCTGGTGGAGCTGCAATGCCTTCATACCGACCATTGCCACCGGACTTGCGCGCGACGCGGCACTCGAGCGCGGTCTGGACCACAGCGCCACGCTGGCGTTGGTCGAGGGCTGGAAGGTGCGCGCCACGACCTGGTTCAACGTGGGTGGATTGCTGGGCACCCTGCTGACCATTCCGTTTGCCAAGCGCGTCGGCCGCCGGCCCATGTTCATCACCTACTTCGCGCTGTCGTCGGCCGCCGTCCTCGCCACCTTCGGTCTGGATCTGCCGCCCGAGTCGCGATTGTGGATGCTGTTCCTGATCGGTGTGCCGGTGTTCGGCGTCTTCGGCGCTTTTCCGTACTACCTGCCGGAGCTGTTCCCCACCCGCGTGCGGGCTACAGGCTCGGGCTTCTGCTACAACATCGGCCGCGTGGTGGCCGCGGCCGGCCCCTTCATCGTCGGCGCCGTGGCCGCGCGGGGCGCCGCGCTGGAGACCATTTTCTACGTCGGCTTCGTGCCGTTGATCGGTGTGTTGCTGGGTTCGAAGATCATCGAGACGCGTGGCACGCGACTGCAGGACTGATAACTGACATGGATTTCATCGATCTGAAGGCTCAGTACCGGGCACTGCGCGAACCGATCAACCAGCGCATCCAGCAGGTGCTGGATCATGGCCAGTACATTCTCGGCCCCGAGACTGTCGAACTGGAACGCAGGCTGGCAGCCTATGTGGGCGCGAAGCATTGCATCAGCGTGGCCAGCGGCACCGAGGCATTGCTGATTGCGCTGATGGCACTGGACGTCGGGCCGGGCGATGAAGTGATCACGGTGCCGTTCACCTTCGTCGCCACCGCCGAGGTGATCGCACTGGTGGGCGCCACGCCGGTGTTTGTCGATGTGGAGCCCGACACCTGCAACATGGATGTCAGCAAACTCGAAGCGGCCATCACCGGCGATACGCGCGCCATCATTCCGGTCAGCCTGTACGGCCAGCCGGTCGACATGGACGAGATCAATGCCATTGCGGCCCGTCATGGCGGCATCACCGTCATCGAGGATGCGGCGCAGAGCTTCGGCGCCAGCTATCGGGGTCACCGCAGCGGGCATCTGTCGGCCATCGGCTGCACCAGTTTCTTCCCCAGCAAGCCATTGGGCTGCTATGGCGACGGTGGTGCCATCTTCACCGACGACGACGGGATTGCGCGCGCCAGCACCGAGATCCGCGTGCATGGCCAGAGTGCCCGCTATCACCACACCCGCATCGGCGTCGGCGGCCGCATGGACACGCTGCAGAGCGCCATCCTGCTGGCCAAGCTCGATCGTTTCGACTGGGAGGTGCAGCGGCGCATTGCGCTGGGCGCGCGCTATGGCGAGGCGATTCGCGCCAGCGGCGCGCACGCAGCGCTGGTCAGCGTGCGGCCCGACCGCAGCAGCGTCTGGGCCCAGTACACCGTACAGGTGGAACAACGCGATGCCGTGCAGAAGACGCTGCAGCAGGCCGGCATTCCAACGGCCGTGCACTATCCGAAGCCACTGCATCAGCAGCCGGCCTATCGTGAGCTGTGCGCGCCGGGTTCGTTTCCGGTCAGCGAAGCATTGGCCCAGCGCGTGCTGAGCCTGCCGATGAGCGCCGACCTCAGCGAAGCGGATCAGGACCGCGTGGTACAGGCGCTGGCGCAGGCCACCACGACCTGAGGAGCGGCTCAAGCCGATTCGGATTCGGCCTGGTTCTCTTCTTCGGGCGCCGGCGGCAGGATCAGCCGGCCCTTGCCATATTGAAGCAGTTGCACGAATTCCCGCGACGAGACTGCCTTGCTGTGCAGGTTGCCCTGTGACTGGTCGCAGGCCATCTGCCAGAGGAAGTCCAGCTGTTCCTGGGTTTCGACGCCCTCGGCCACCGTGGTCATGCCGAAGCCGCGCGCCAGCGTGATGATGGTCTTGACCAGGATCTTGCCCTGGGTGTCCTGCGGCACCTGCATGACGAAGGCGCGATCGATCTTCAGCGTATCGATGGGCAGTACGGCCAGTCGCGACAGCGACGAATAGCCGGTGCCGAAATCGTCGATGGCGATGCGCACGCCGTTGCTGCGCAACAGCTTCAGCTTTCTGACATCGGCCGCCGAATCCTCCTGCAACGCGCCTTCGGTGATTTCGATATCCAGGCCCGAGCGCGCCGTCGACCAGCCCTCGGTGATGCGCAGGAAACTGGCGGCGAAGTCGGGCAGCCGCAGCTGCTGCGGAGAGATGTTGACGGCGATGCGCATCGGCGGCAGGCCCTCGCGCAACCATTGCTGACAGTCGGCTGCCGCCTGCTGGAGGATCCAGTCACTGACATCGAGGATCAGTCCACTTGCTTCCAGCACTGGCAGGAACACGCCGGGAGCGACCAGCCCTGACTCGGGATCGCGCCAGCGCACCAGCGCCTCGACGCCCTCGATACGGCGCGTAATGACATTGACCTTGGGCTGGTAATGCAGCTCGTATTCGCGCCGTTCCAGCGCCAGCCGCAGTTTGTGTTCCAGTGCCAGCCGACCCACCATCTCGGTGTGCTTCTGTGCGCTGTAGTGCAGTTGGCGTTCGCCGCTGACGCGCGCGTTGCGCAGCGCCGTCTCGGCATTCTGCACCAGCGTGTTGGCATCGTTGCCGTCTTCCGGATAGATCGCGAAACCGGTGCGTACCGCAATCGGCAATTGCCGCCCTTCGATGACGAAGGGCTCGTTCAGTAATACAGCAATCTGTTCGCGCGCGCGCGTCTGCCATTCGTCGGATGACTGATTGCCGATGTCGTATGCAATGCCGAAGGTGCCGCCGCCGAAGTGTGCCAGCTGTTCGGTATGCGGGAGGCGTCGTTTCAAGCGGTCGGCGACATGCTGTAGCAGCAGGTCGCCGGTGCGCCTGCCGAATGAGTCGTTGATGACGCTGAGCTGCTCGACGTCGATGATGGCTACCATATGATGGTTGCGATGTCCGGCCGGACTGCCGATCAGACGGGCGATGCGCTCGACAAACAGCGATCGCTTGGCCAGGCCGGTCTGTGGATCGAAGTGCGACAGGAAGCGCACCCGCGTGTCCTTGCTCAGATATTGCAGCGCGAATGACAGATTGCCGGCCACCTCGCGCAGCATGTGCAGTTCCTCGTCGCCGACTGCTTCGGAGTCGCGCGCCGTCAGCAGCAGCACGCCTACCGGTGTGTCGTCGACCAGCAGCGGCAGGGCCGCCAGCGCATGTTGCCCGGTCGCCAACAGCAGCCGGCTGAAGGTGGCGGTGCCTTCCAGCTGCTGCGTGTTCTTGCAGATATAGGCTTGCCCGGTCTTCAGCACGCGGCCGACGATGCTGGTGTCGCGGGTGCCGGCGTCGGTGACTGCGGCACGCAGCGGTTCGGCCGTCTTGTCGTCGATGGCGCTCCAGATCACCGGCTGCAGTGTTGGCGAGCCGGGCGTCTTCCAGCAGGCGATGGCGGCGGTGTATCCACCCACACTGACGGCCAGCCGGCAGGTCTCCTGCAGCAGCTCGCTGCGGTCGCGGATTCGCACCACCAGGCTGTTGACGCCGCTCAGCATGCGCAGCACGCGGTTCAGGCGCGCGATCTGCGCCTCCTGGCGTCGGTGCTCGCGCCGTATTTCTGCTTCTTCCTGTGCGCGCTGCACCGCCGGGGCCAGCCGGCGCAGGTTGCTCTTCAGTACATAGTCGGTGGCACCGCAGCGCAGTGCTTCAATGGCGCGCTCTTCGCCGATGGTGCCGGAGACGAAGATGAATGGAACGTCGGGCGCCGTCTCGCGCGCAATGGCCAGCGCCGACATGCCGTCGAACTGCGGCAGCGTGAAGTCCGAGAGGATCACATCGGGCGCGAAGGTGGCCAGCGCGTGGCGCAATTCTGCTTCGGTTTCGACGCGCTTCGCGACGCAGTGGACCCCGAACAGCTTGTCCGCGTATTTCATGTCGAACCCGACGCCATTGTCCTTGACGAAGTACACGCGTTTCGATGGGCCGCCGGCCACATCCGGCTGCTGGTAACTTCCGACTTCTATCCGGGCCACCGGCTGTCGGCGCGTGAACTTGACGGCATTGGACAGCAGGTTCAGCAACACCTGCTCCAGCAGCGAGGCATCGCCACGGCATTCGGGCAGTGGCTGGATCGCAAACTCGAGCTTGCGGTCCGGCTCCGCGTTGCCCAGTTCCCGCGCGATGCGCTTCGCCATGGTGTCGAGCTGGATCGGCTGACGCTCCAGCGGTGCGCGACTGAAGCGGCAGAAAGTCAGCAGGTCTTCGATCAGCTGGTCCATGCGCTTGACGCCGCCGACCACGCGGTTGAGATGGCTGCGGCCCTCGTCGGTCAGCGTGTCGCCGTATTCCTCGAGGAAGATCTCGGTGAAGCCGCGGATCGACAGCAGCGGCGAACGCAGATCGTGCGAGACCGAATACGAGAAGGACTCCATATCCTTGTAGGCTGCCGCCAACTCGGCGGCATGCTCGTGCTCGCGTTGCTGCAGGGCGGCGTTTTCGAGGCGCAGATTGCGGATGTCCAGCGCGCGCGCGATGACGGTGAGGATTACATTGAGCTTGAAGGGCTTCAGCACATAGTCGAGTGCGCCCACCTGCATGGCCGCCACCGCCGTGTCGATGGTGCCGTGGCCGGTCATTACGATGCCGGCAATCTGCGGGTCCACATTGCGGGCCTTGCGGATCAGCTCGATGCCGTCGATGTCGGGCATCATCAGGTCGGTCAGCAGCAAATCGTGCTCGCCCGGGCGCAGGTTGCGCAGTGCCTCGCCTGCCGAACTGTAGCCGGTGGCCTTGAAACCCTCGTACTCCAGCGTATGACACAGCGCCTGCATCTGCGCCGTTTCGTCATCGACCACCAGCAGCCGGGCGCTCATGCGCGCACCTGGTCCGTAATGACCGTTTCGGTGTCGGCGTTTCTGCCGCAGAACTCGGCCAGTACGGCGCGCAGTTCCGGCATGCGCGGGGGCTTGCTCAACACCCGGTTGACATGCGGGGGCACGTCATTCTCGGCAATCATGCGTTGGCCCCAGCCGGTCAGCATGATTACCGGCGTGGCGGGCGCGCCCGCCTTGATGGCCGCGGCGACCCGGCGCCCATCAACATGCGGCATGCCCAGATCGGTGATCACCACATCGAACGGCTTGCGTTGCCGGACAGCGGCTGCGAAGGCATCGATGCCGGCCTGTCCGCCGTTGGCGGCCACCACCTGGTGACCGTCTGTACTCAGCACGTCTTCCAGCGAGCGGATCAGCATCGGGTCATCGTCAACGAGCAGGATGCGCAGGCGCCGTACCGTGACCGGGAAGGCGCTGGGGAGACCTGCAATCGCCACGCTGCTGTTCGCCGGTGCGAACACCAGACGCATGCGCGTGCCGCGTCCCGCCTCGCTGTCGATCTCCAGCTCGGCGCTGTGTCGCTGCACCGTGCCGTACACCATGGCCAGGCCCAGTCCGCTGCCGCGCTCGCCCTTGGTGGTGAAGAATGGCTCCAGGCAGCGGCGCCGGGTGGCCTCGTCCATACCGATGCCGCTGTCGCCAACCTCGATCCAGCTGCGATGGCCTTCACTGCCGGTGCGCAGCGTCAGCACACCGCCGTCCGGCATGGCGTCGACCGCGTTGAATATGAGGTTGGTCAATGCATCGCGGATCTCGCCTTCGGCGGCCATCACCTCTACCGGCGCGCTGTGCAGGGCGGACTGCAGTTCGATCATCACGCCACGCTGCTGGGGCAGGGCGCTCCAGCGCGCGTGCGTCAGTTCCAGCGCCTGCTGCGCCAGCCGGTTCAGATCGACCCGCGTCAGTGTCAGCTGCTGTTCGCGCTGACGGTAGAACTCGCGCATGCGCGCCACCGTGCCCGCCACGTCATCGATGGCGCGCTGTATGGTGGTCAGGTAGCCGCGCGCCCGCTCGCTGAGATTGGGCTCGCGCTCCAGCAGCGATTCGGTGTACAGCGACACTGGCGAGATCGCGTTGTTGATGTCGTGCGCGATGCCGCTGGCCATCTGTCCGAGGGCCCGCAGCCGCTCCTGCTGCATCACAGTCTGCTGCGACTGGCGCAGATCGTCATAGGCCTGCTGCAGGGCGCTGTTGAGCTGGGCCTGCCGCGACGCCAGCGCCACATGCTCGCTGAGCTGCTTGAGGAATTCACAGTCAGCACTGGAAAAGGCCTGGCTTGAGCTGCGCGCGGCGATCAGCACGCCATGACAGCTGTTTTCGGCATTCAAAGGCGCCATGACCACGGAGCGCAATCCGGCCGCGGCCAGGCATTGCGTCATCGGAAAGGGCACCGCCAGGGTGTCCGGCTCGTGAATCAGTCGGCCGGCGACACAGTCTTCCAGCCCGTTGCCAGCAGCCGGCAGCCGCGTGCCTTCGGCCAGGCCCAGCGGTCCGGCGTGACGCGCGCTGGTGGCACCCACGGTGGTTACGGTGAGTTCGGCGCTGTCGGCGTCGTACTGGCAGATGCAGCCGAAGTCGATCGGCAGAGTGGTTTCGACGTTCTGCAATACCACACGGAAAATGCTGGCCAGATCGTGACGGTCACCGATGGCGCGCGTAATGTGCTGCAGCAGGCTGAGATGTCCCAACTGCATGTGCAGGCGCGCCTCCGACTGCTGAATCTCGGCCAGCATGTGATTGAAGGCCTCGGTCAGCTGGTTCAGTTCATGGGCATCGGTGGGTGCCGCGCGCACCGAATAGTCGCGGCGCGTGGAAATGGCTGCCGCGGTGCGCGCCAGTTCGAGCACCGGCTCTGTGATCCGGCGCTGCATCTGTCGCGAGATCACGTAGGCCAGCAGGCCGGCGGCGGCGATCACCAGCGTCACGATGCCACCGTACAGGCGTAGCCGCGCATCGATGGCGCCCATATCGGCGCGCACGTACAGCGTGCCCAGCCTGCGGCCGCCCTCGACCACCGACTGGATGCCGCTGAGGAATCCCCCGCCAAAACCATAGCCGCCGATGGCCGGTGTCCGCTGCGGGAAGGTGCTGGCCGCCAGCCGTGCCGGATAGGTCGCGAACAAATCGCCGTCGCGGTCATAGAGTGCCGCAGCCACGATATGCGGGTCGGCATCGAAGGCGGTCAGCACGGCGGCGGCGTCGGCGGCATTTTCGAAAGCCAGCGCCGCGGTGCTGTTGGCCGCAATGGCCTTGCCCAGGATTTCCAGCTGATTGCGGTTCGATTGGCGGAAGGTAAGGAAGTCGTAGATGAACAGCGAGGCAGTGCTCAGCAACAGTACGGCACCGCTGGTCAGCAGCACCATGCGCATCAATTGTTTACGGATCGGCTGATGGGACGCGCTCATGGGTCGCCTCCCGGGTTGCCGATGATCTGTGCCGGCCGCAACAGCTTGGAGCTGATGGTCAGGCCGGCCTCACGCGCCGATTCGACGTTGATACGCAGCCGGATGCGGCGGTTCTCATTGATGAAGCCGATGATGGTGTCGGCGGCGGGCGGGTTGGCGGCATCACTGACTGTCAGCATGCCGCGCCGGTCGAGGAGCCGGCCGGGTGCGGCGAGTTCCGGACGCGCTGAGCGGTCGATGAACAGGATCTGGCAGGGACGCAGATCGGCGAGATGTCGGTAGCGTTCCACCACCAGCGTGCGTGTGCCCACCGATTCGCCGCGTACGGCTTCCTCCAGCGTGGCGCCGAAGGGGTCCTCGCCCAGCACGCCGATGACAAAAGGTGCCTGCGGACCCGCAAAGGCGTCGTCGGGCCATTCGACGAACTGCGTGAAGTTGAACAGGAAGATGGCCTTCAGCTGGTATTCGCCCGGGACGGGCGCAGCCGCCACGCTGCCGAGCACACAGCCCAGCAACAACGCCGCCAGCATCGCGGCCGGCTTGCGGCGCCGCTTCAGCACCGCCACCGGGGCCCGCCGTAAACGCCGTGCTCTACGCGGGAGGGAAC
The DNA here is from genome assembly GCA_020029535.1 of Gammaproteobacteria bacterium. Taxonomy (GTDB): domain Bacteria; phylum Pseudomonadota; class Gammaproteobacteria; order Steroidobacterales; family Steroidobacteraceae; genus FEN-1191. The sequence continues at coordinate 21,163 of JAIBJM010000022.1, forward strand.
GCGGCTGGCATCGCCCACGATTGCCGACCAGGATTGCGCAGCGTCGGGGGTCGGTGCCAGCCGCGCATTCGGCGGCCACTCGACATCCAGCGCGAACAGCGAACCGTATGCCCGCGCGGCCCGGCGTCTGCCTCTGACTGTGCCGCTGCCTGTAGTGCCCATGCGGTCGTGCCCCCGTTCGATGTATGGCAAAAAATTACCACGCTGGGATATGACAACTCGCGGGTTGATCCGCATTCCGGCAAACAGAACCGTGAACTGGTTGGCATCTGTCGCTGATTGCGACAGATGATCGCGCATATTGCGGGACTAGGGGAGATGGTGGACGGTACAGGGATTGAACCTGTGACCCCTGCCGTGTGAAAGCAGTGCTCTACCGCTGAGCTAACCGTCCGTCGCGAAGGGCCGCGAATTCTAGCCGCTCGCCCGGGCCCCTGCCAACCCGGATGGCAGCCTGAATGGCGGTTCCGGGGCTGCCCGGCTACCATTCGCGCCCCTTATGACTACCGTCACCCGCTTCGCTCCCAGCCCCACCGGCATGCTGCACATCGGTGGTGTGCGTACTGCCTTGTTTTCGTGGTTGTATGCGCGCCATCACGGCGGCCGCTTCATCCTGCGTATCGAGGACACCGACCGCGAGCGGTCCACCGATGAGGCCGTGCAGGTGATTCTCGACGGCATGAAATGGCTGGGGCTGGATTCCGACGCTGGGCCGTTCTACCAGACCCAGCGCTATCCGCGCTATCGCGAGGTGCTGGGGCAGATGCTGGCCGGTGGCCATGCTTACCACTGCTATTGCAGCCGTGACGAGCTGGAGGCCATGCGCAACCAGCAGCTGGCAGCGAAGCAAAAGCCGCGCTACGACGGACGTTGCCGCGCGCGTGCCGAGCATGGCATTGCGCCGCCTGCGGGCATCACTCCGGTGGTGCGCTTCCGCAATCCGCTGGAGGGCGAGGTGGTAGTGGAAGATCTGGTGCATGGTCGTACCGTGTTCCAGAACACCGAGCTGGACGACCTGATCATTGCGCGCTCGGACGGCAACCCCACCTACAATTTCTGCGTGGTGGTCGACGACATGGACATGGGCATCACCCACGTGATCCGCGGCGACGATCATCTGAACAACACGCCGCGGCAGATGAACATGCTGCGCGCACTGGGCGTCGCGCCACCGGTGTATGCGCATGTACCAATGATTCTCGGCCCGGACGGCGCCAAGCTTTCGAAGCGTCACGGCGCGGTCAGCGTGCTGCAATACCAGGAAGAAGGCTATCTGCCCGATGCGTTGCTGAACTATCTGGTGCGGCTGGGCTGGGCCCATGGCGACCAGGAAGTGTTCACGCGCGAGGAAATGATTGCCGCCTTCGACATCAGGGATGTGGGCAAGGCCCCTTCAGCCTTCAACCCGGAGAAGCTTCTGTGGCTGAACCAGCAGCACATGATGAAGGTGCCGGTGGCGCAGCTGGCCGCCGCCCTGCGCGATCAGCTGCTGCGTCTCGGCGTGGCCGACGCCAACCAGGCCCTGCTGGAGGGCGTGGTCAATGCGCAGCGCGAACGCTCGAAGACGCTGAAGGAAATGGCCGAACTCAGCCGGTACTTCTTCCGCGAATATGAGGCATTCGATGACAAGGCGGCGCGCAAGCATCTGACCGTGGAAGTGGCCCCGGTTCTGGAGGCTGTCGGTCAGGGGCTACAGCAGCTGTCCGCCGACGCCTGGACTGCGGGTTCGGTACATGAGGTCATTAATTCGGTGGCTACACGTCATGGGGTCGGACTTGGTAAAGTCGCCCAGCCCTTGAGGGTAGCCATGTCCGGCACCGGCGTTTCACCACCGATCGATCTGACGGTCGCACTGGTGGGCAGGGAAAGCGCGCTGGCGCGTATCAAACGGGCAATGGAATACTGTATTGCCAACAAAGGATGAGAGCATGAACGAAGAAAAGCAGCAGAAATTCACTTCCAAGGTGCGTCGCGGCCTGGTGTGGGTGTACGCGCAGGCCAATGGTGAGCTGGAGCGTATCAAGAGCACTGCGACCGGTGCCAAGGTACCCGGCTTCAGCGCCGCCGAACTGGCGGATGTGGAAGCGGCGTTGACCTGGATCGCGCAGAATCGCGAGACCGGCGAGGGCTAACCCGCCGGGTCAGCCTGAAGGTCAGCTGATGGTCTTGCTGGCCGTGTTCGACAAATCACTCTCGACGCCGGCAGCGTTGTAAGCCTTGATGGCGAAGTACCACGTGCCGGTGCCGAGATTGCTGACCACGTAAGTGGTAATTCCGACCGTATCGATGTTCACACTCTCCGTCAGCGCATCGGCATCGGTGCCGTAGTAGATGCGATAGCCGGTAAGGTCGGTCAGTGCCGAGCCATCGGTGTTCTCCGTGGGTGCAGACCATGACAGCGTCGCGGTGCCGGAGCCGACGTTCGACGTTTCAGTGCCGGTATTCGCTGCTCCAGCACTGGCATCATCGCCACCGCCTCCGCAACCGACCAGCAGCATGGCCGCCATAATCGGCAGGCATATCTTCCAACACAGGTTTGCAGCACATTCCGACATTCGTCCTCCATGCCGGTCGTGTGCTGTAGCGAGTTGGGGGGAAGCGACAACTGTCCGGTTGTCGGCAGCCCCGCTATCTCAGCCCGATGGCACGAGACCGGAGGTTTTGCGCCCCCGCCTTCCGACGGGTTTGCCAAGGTTCATGTGCAGAATACGGAGGTAGGAATTGTCCGTCGAACTGTCGGCACAGACTGACACTGTCGCCAATTGCCGCCAGCTCCGAATTGTGGATACCAGCGCAATAACCAGCTGCGGGATGAGTTCAGTGGACGTGAAATCCGTCAAAGTCCGCACATGGCCGCGCCCGGTGATCGGGCAAGTGGCGAGATCAATCGTCGCGATTGGTCAAGGCACTACGGCCGCCTGAGGCGCATAAGCGGAAGTTATCGGGACTGCGACACGAAAATGACACCAAGCACGATCAGTCCGATACCAACGAGACGTGGCGCCGTCAATGCTTCGTGCAGCGCGAGCCGACCGTAGAGAGCCGTCAGAACGAACCCCATGCTTACGAAGGGGTAGGCATAACTCAGGTCGGTGCGCGCCAGGATCACCAGCCAGAGTGCGGTACTGAGTGCATACAGCAGCAGGCCGATGATGACTGCTGGCGAGACCACCGCGCGTGCTGCGTAACCAGCAACATTGCCGGCGTCCAGCAATCCGACCAGCGCCGGATGGGAAGCGCCCAGCTTTAGCGCGATCTGCCCGGCAGTCGTGAGCAGGACGCACAGGAGGATGGTAAAGGTCAGATTGAGATGAGTCATGGTTGTGTCCACAAGATCGCCCGAAAGGACGCCAGTATCGATCCCTCATTGTAATGCGTCTGCATGAATAGCAGGCGCAGCGGCAAGTGGGTGCGATCTATAGCCGCTCAGCTCATCAAGTGGCGTCAGGAGGCCCTAGCTGATCGACTTGCTCGTGAGGTTCGACAGGTCGCTTTCGACTCCAGCCGTGTTATACGACTTCACCGCGAAGTACCACGTGCCGGCAGCGAGATTGCTGATCTGGTAGGTGGTGATTCCAACTGTTGGAATATCAATAACTTGATCCAGCAGGTTGGCATTTGTTCCGTAATAAATGCGGTAACCCGCCAGATTGGTGAGCGCGCTGCCGTCGGTGTTCTGAGTGGGCGCCAGCCAGGACAACGTGGCGTCACGAGAGGAGACCTGGGTCACCACGATTGTGAAAGTGGGGAGGGCCGTGGTGGCAGTACCATCGCTGACGCTGATGACAATGTTCGAGAACGTGCCGGACGTGACAGGTGTGCCGCTCAGCTGGCCGGTCGAGGTGCTGAAAGTGGCCCAGGACGGCTTGTTGCTGATCGAGAAGCCCAGCATGTTGCCGTCGGCATCGGCCGCCACCGGCGTAAAGCTGTAAGCCTGCCCTGCGGTCACCGATGTGGCGGGTGTGCCGCTGATGGTGGGTGCGCGATTGCTCTGCGTGACCTGGATCGAGAAGGCGCCGAGCGCAGTGCTGGCCGTGCCATCGCCGACGCTGACGACGATGTTGCTGAAGGTACCGACATTCGCCGAGGTGGGCGTGCCGCTGAGACGACCGGTGGAAGTGCTGAAGGTCGCCCACGAGGGCTTGTTCTGGACGCTGAACGTCAGTGTGTTGCCATCGGCATCGCTGGCGGTGGGTGTGAAGCTGTAGGCGTTGCCGGTGGCGACGCTGGTGGTCGGAGTGCCGCTGATCGTCGGCGCGCGATTCACCACCGGAACGGAGGTTACTTCGATGGTGAAAGGCGCCAGGTTCGCCGACACCGTGCCGTCGCTGACGCTGATGCGCACGTCGTAGTAGCTGCCGGTCTGAGCGGGTGTACCTGCTAGTGCGCCGGTGCTGGTGTTGAAGCTGGCCCAGCCGGGCTTGTTCTGGACGCTGAACTTCAGTGTGTCGCCGTCGGCATCGCTGGCGGTGGGTGTGAAGGCATAGGCCTGATTCGCGACGCTGCTGCGCAGCGGGTCACCGGCGATGGTGGGCGCGCGGTTAGAGGCCATGACCTGGATCGTGAAGGCCGGCAGCGAGATGCTGCTCTTGCCATCAGTGACGCTGATAACGATGTTGGCGTAGCTGCCTACCTGCGTGCCGTCGGGCGTGCCCGTCAATGCGCCGCTGCCGGTGTTGAAGGTCGCCCAGGCCGGGCGATTGACGATGGAATAGCTCAGTGCATCGCCGTTGGCATCGCTGGCCGTGGGCTGGAAGCTGTAGCTCTGACCGACGGTCACTGCGACGGCCGGCGTACCGGAAATGACTGGCGCGGTATTGCCGTTGGCGCTGGTACGGTCGCGGACGCGGATCTTGAACGGTCCCACCGAGCCGCTGCGGCTGCTGCTGGCGGCGGTGATGGTGATCTCGGTGGTCTCGCCCACATCGGTGCTGGTGGGTGTGCCGCTCAGAGAACCGGTGCTGGAATCGAACTCCGTCCAGCCAGGCTGGCCGGCAATGGTGTAAGTCACCGGCTCAGGCTGCTGTTCGGCAACCACGGGCTGGAACTGATAGGTGTCGCCTTCGCTGATTTCGGTGGTGGGCACTCCGCTCAGCGTGATGGACGCAGATTGTTCTTCGTTCGCCGTGGCGGGCGAAGTCTGCGTGGCGTCGTCGTCGCCATTGCACGCAGCCAGTAACGCAACGATCAACAGCGTAGGAAGAATCCGCCACTTTCGAGAAAGACTGTCCGGCGTCCACATGTCGCGCGCTCCTGCATGCATCCAGCGCGACGTAGACTAAGTTGCATGTATCGGGACTTAACAACTGTCGTTGTGCTCGCACGTCTGTGCGTTGCGACGGCGTCGTCAATCGGCGTCAGCAGTCATAAAAATTTCTTGTTGCAGTCGTATCGATAACACGCAGAAGGCTGTGGAATTCAAAGATATTCCATTGCTTAAAATCATCGCGCCTGCGACGCGGTGAAGATCCGGAAAAAGTTTTGCGGGCGCGCGCTTGCTGCGTTCAAATCGGCGGACATCGCAACCGGGCGCCCGACGGGTGCGTCGGAGCTCGGTTGCTAATGATCCGGATATTCAGATCTGTGATGCGCGTCATACGCGCATCACCATCCGCAATGTCCGTCCGCTGCGGCCGACGACAGAGCTGCTCGCGGCGGTCTTCGTCGCGTGCGCGACCACCACGCGACCGCCTGTTCACGCATCGTTCGTTGTGGGTAAATTTTGTCGCTATAACAGCCAGTTAGTCGTAAGCAATGGCTTGACAGAACCCCAGCTTACCGCGTACCGTCGCGACCCTTTCGTGGGGCCATAGCTCAGCTGGGAGAGCGCTTGCATGGCATGCAAGAGGTCGGCGGTTCGATCCCGCCTGGCTCCACCAAGTTTGCACTGGTTGCCGGGTCCCCATCGTCTAGAGGCCTAGGACATCACCCTTTCACGGTGGTAACCGGGGTTCGAATCCCCGTGGGGACGCCAACCAGCCCTCGCCGCAAGCTGGGGCAGGAACTCACCGCCCCTTGAAATCATCCGGCACCAGCTGGTGCCGCCCGAGCAGTTTGTAGAAGTCGGTGCGGTTGCGCTTGGCCAGGCGCGCGGCCTGGCTGACATTGCCGCCGGTGATCTGCAGGATCTGCGACAGGTAGCTGCGCGTGAATTCATCGCGCGCCTCGTCGAAGGACACCAGCCGCGTCTGCGTGCCGCCCAGCGACTGCTGTACCAGTTCCACCGGAATGATCGGCGTCTGCGCTACGGCGCAGGTCTGGCGCACCACGTTCTGCAGCTGGCGCACATTGCCGGGCCATTCGCTGGTGGCGAGCAGCTCGACGGCCTCCGGCGCGTAGATTTTGCGCACCCCGGTTTCTTTGGCGATCTGCGCCAGGAAGTGGCCCGCCAGCAGCGGGATGTCTTCGCGGCGCTTCGACAGCGGCGGCAGGTCGATGTGCACCACGTTGAGCCGGTAGTACAGATCCTCGCGGAAACTGCCGGCGGTCATCAGTTGCTGCAGGTCGCGATGTGTGGAGGAGATCACGCGCACATTGACCGCGATGCCATCTGCAGCACCCACTGGTCGAACCGCGTTCTCCTGCAGTACGCGCAGCAACTTGACCTGCAGTCCCGCGGGCAGCTCGCTGATCTCCTCGAGCAGCAGCGTGCCACCATCGGCGTTGAGGAACAGGCCACGCAGTGCCTTGTGCGTGCCGGCCGCGGCGCGGCCGAACAGTTCGACATCCAGCAGGTCTTCGGCCATGCCGCTGCAATTGACGGTGACGAAGGGCTTGGCGCGGCGCGGGCTGGCATTGTGAATCGCCTGCGCCAGCAGTTCCTTGCCGGTGCCGCTCTCGCCGGTGATCAGCAAGCGTGTGTCGGTGCCAGCGACCATGTGCGCCTGGCCGAGCCGCTCGTCCATGAGGGCGCTGCGCGTGATGATGCTGGCGCGCCAGTCATCGCCGGTGTCAGTGAAACCGGAGATCTTCAGTGCCTTCTGCACCTGCGACAGCAGTTCCTGCTTCTCCACCGGCTTGGTGAGGAAGCCGAAAGCACCCATCTGCGTGGCCTGCACGGCGTCGGGAATGGTGCCGTGCGCGGTCAGCATGATGACCTTCAGTCCCGGCCAGCGGCTTTGCAATTCCTTCAGCAGGCTGATGCCGTCCATCTGGTCCATGCGGAGGTCGGAGATCACCAGGTCGGGCCGGAAGCGGCTGGCGGCGGCCAACGCCTGCACGCCGTTTTCCACGGCTTCGACTTCGTAGTTTTCCGCGCGCAACCGGATGGTCAGCAATCGCAGCAGGCCCGGGTCATCGTCGACCGCGAGGATACGCGCCTTGCGCTTGGTGTTCTGATTGTTGTGGCTCGATACATTGATCACGGCTTGCGTCCTTCCGCCGCGTTCTGGCGTTCGGTCAGATTGCGCTCGATCTTGGCTATGGCGTCCAGCTTGGCCTGCGCTTCCTCGAGCTGTTTGCGCAGTTTGGCATTCTCGTCCAGTTCGTTCTGCAGTCTGCGGTTGGCAACAGCCAGACGGTCGCGTTCGATGCGATCGGTGTCCACCTGCAGGCGCAGGTTGTCGGTGCGCAGGCCCAGCTCGCGGTCCAGCTGCGTCAGCTGTACCAGCGTCAGCGCGCGTTCCACCGGGGCCAGGGATTCAGGCTGCGCCGCCAGTTCGCGCAGCAGCATGCGGGCCTGATCCGGATCGCGGGCCACGGGGCCGGGTAGTCCCAGCACCAGTGCATAGCGCAACTGGGCCGGTCCGCGCGGTGCGCGCTCGTATGCAATACGGGAGCTGGCCAGGATCTCAGCCTGTTCGGCCGGCCCGCCCTGCGCCAGCCGCTGCAGCATCTGGATGGTGTCGGCCATCATCAGTGCCACCGTGGTATCGCGGTCCGGGGTCGGCGTGGCGGCGGTGGCGGTCTGCGATGAGCGCAGACTCTCCAGCGAGGCGCAGCCGGTGCTCAGCAAGGCAGCCAGGCCGATCAGCGGCCAGCATCGGATCATGGAGCGGCGGTCAGGCTGCATGGGCCTTCCTGCGCGCGGTGACTGCATTGACATCGGTTTCAGCACGGGTCTCCGGCGTGGCCTGGCCGCGCAATGGCATGTGCATACGGAAATGCGCGCCGGGGTACTGTCCGTCCATCAGCTCGATGGTGCCCTGGTGTACGCCGACGAATTCATGTACCACCGACAGGCCGATGCCGGTGCCCTTGACGCGCCCGCCCGGCGAACGGCCGGTGTAGAAGGCGTCGAAAATATGGGCGCGATCATCTTCCGGGATGCCGGGTCCGGCGTCGGCAATGTCCAGTACCAGCTGCGCGCCGTCGCCGCGCGCATGCAGGTAGATCACGCCGCCACGCGGCGAGTATTTGATCGCATTCGACAACAGGTTCTCCAGAATCAGTCTCAGTTTGCCGCGGTCCGCCTGCAGCGTCAGTTCGTCGATCTGCACATCGAGGCGCACCCGCTGCGAGACCAGCGTCAGCTGCTGGTTTTCCAGCACCTGCTTGATCAGCGGCCGCAGGCGGAATTCCGACAACTCGAGTTTCAGGCTGTTGCTCTGCCAGGCGCTGAAGGACAACAGGTTTTCGATCAGCCGCTGCAGCTTTATGCCGTTATCCTGCAGGATGGCCGCGACCTCGCGCTGCCCCGACTCCAGCGGTCCCACGGCACCATCCATCAGCAGTTCGGTGCCTTCGCGGATATTGGCCAGCGGCGTCTTGAGCTCATGGGACATGTGGCGCAGGAAGCGGTTCCGTTCCTGCGCCAGTTCGAACAGGCGGTTGCGCAGCCATTCCAGCTGGATGCCGAGGCGCTGCAGGTCGACCGGGCCGCGCACGGCGATCGGGTTGACGAAATTGCCGCCACCCAGCTCGGTAATCGCACGGTCCAGCTGCCGCAGCGGCCGGCCCAGACCGAAGGCAAAGGCCAGCACGGCCAGCAGCAGCAGCGGCAACAGCAGCGAGGCTTCCAGGAACAGCTGTCGGCGCGCGGCGCCGGTCTGTGCCTCCAGCGAGGCCAGCTCGGTATCGATCTGCTCGTTGATCAGCGTGCTGATGCGCGCGGCGCGTGCACTCAGTGCTGCCAGCTCGGCATCGGCGGCAGCGGCGCCGGCCACGGCGGCGTTGGAGCTGGCAGGTGCCGAATTGCTGCTGCGCCCGGTGCCGACGGCGGCGCGCACATTGCGCTGTGCGGCGGCGAAATCGGCGATGGCTTGCTGGGCCTCCGCCGAGTTCACCTGGCCGCGCAGGGTTGCCACCGTGGTGGCCAGCCGCTCATCGTGTTCGCGGAAGGTGGCCAGCACCGACGCATCGCCCAGTACCTGGTACAGCCGGGCGGCTCGTTCCAGCGAGGCGATCTGGCCGAACATGTCCTGGGAAAGGCGGGTGGTCTGTACGCTCTCCTGCACCAGCAGCTGGCTGAAGGTGGTCAGTTGCCGGATCTGGAAGGTGGCGTTGATGATGGCCGCCAGCAGGGGCACGGCAATGATGGCCATGCCCAGCAGCAGGAAGCCGTTCAACGATTTGGGCAGACTCAGACGCATCGCAGCCATTGTAAGTCAGGGCAGCGGGCAGGGCGCGTCAACCCCCCGCCGCCTATTGCCAGGGCGACTGCAGCAGTTGCTGTTCCCAGCGCAGGCCGCTGCGCACGATCTCGTCCAGCTGGTCCAGCCGGGGCTGCCAGCCCAGCACCTGGCGGATGCGGTCGGCGCGGGCCACCAGCGACGGCGGATCGCCCTCGCGCCGCGGTTCCTCGCGTACGACCAGCGGGCGGCCGGAGACGCGCTGCACCGAGTCCAGTACTTCGCGCACGCTGTAGCCATGCCCGTAGCCGCAGTTGACCACGGTGGCGCTGCCGCCACGGCGCAGGTAGTCCAGGGCGTCGAGGTGGGCGCGGGCCAGATCCTCGACGTGGATGTAATCCCGCACGCCGGTGCCATCGGCCGTGGGGTAGTCGGTGCCGTAAATCGACACATGCGACCGTTTGCCCACTGCCGCTTCACAGGCCACCTTGATCAGCAGTGTGGCCTTGGCGGTGGATTGCCCGATGCGGCCCTGTGGATCGGAGCCGGCCACATTGAAATAGCGCAGGCTGACGTAGCGGAAATCGGTGACCGCGGCCAGGTCGCGCAGGATCATCTCCGACATCAGCTTGGAGGTGCCGTAGGGATTGATCGGCGCCAGCGGCTGTTCCTCGCTGGCGGCACCGCCCGGTGGAATGCCGTACACCGCGGCGGTCGAGGAAAACACGAACTGCCGTACCTTGCCCTGCATGCAGCTCTCCAGCAGGTTGCGGGTCATGCTGGTGTTGTTGGCGTAGTACTTCAGCGGGTCGCGCACCGACTCCGGCACGATGGTCTTGGCGGCGAAGTGCATCACCGTGTCCACGTCGTGCTCGGCCAGCACACGGCTGACCAGCTGCTGATCGCCCATGTCGCCCACCACCAACGGGGCATCGATCACTGCCTGACGGAAACCCGTGGACAGGTTGTCCAGTACCACCACGCGTTCGCCGCGCGCGCGCAGTTGCATCACCACGTGGCTGCCGATGTAACCGGCGCCGCCGGTCACCAGAATCGATTGTTGGTTGCTCATGTGCGGCATGATAACGGCATTGCCCGGAGCAGCTGTGAACCACCCTTCAAAATCAACCCCTTACGCAGAACTGAGTCCCGACCTGGTGCTGACGATTGCGGAGCAGCTGCAACTGCGGCCCGACGGCCGGCTGTTTGCGCTCAACAGTTACGAGAACCGCGTCTACCGCGTGGGCCGTGAAGACGCCGAGGCCGTGGTACTGAAGTTCTATCGCGAGGGGCGCTGGAGCGACGCACAGATTCTCGAAGAGCATGCCTTTGCGCTGGAACTGGCCGCCGCGGAGATCCCGGTGGTGGCGCCGCTCCAGTTGCAGAACGGCAGCACGCTGCAGCGCTGTGAGGGATTTCGCGTGACGGCCTTTCCGCTGCAGGCCGGTGCTGCGCCGGAACTGGACCATCCCGGTGCGCGCGAAGTGCTGGGCCGCACGCTGGGGCGCATTCATGCCTGCGGCACACGCCAGCGGTTCAGGCACAGGCTTACGCTGGAAGGTGATCGGCTGGGTGGGCGTGCCCGCCAGGTGGTACTGGCCTCCGGGCGCCTGCCGGATGCGCTACGCGACCGCTACGCCGATCTCAGCGCCATGCTGCTCGAGCGCATCGAGGCCGTATGGGCGCCGCTGCGGCCGCTGCGCACGGTGCGCCTGCATGGCGATTGCCATCTGGGCAATCTGCTGTGGCGCCCCACCGGCCCTCTGTTCGTCGATCTGGATGACTGCATGCAGGGCCCAGCCATGCAGGATCTTTGGATGTTCCTGTCCGGCAGCGCCGATGAGCAGCGCGGCCAATGGCAGCAGCTGATGAGCGGCTACGAACAGTTCGCGATGCTCGACTATGCCGAGATCCGCCTGATCGAAGCACTGCGCGCCACGCGCATGCTGAATCACGCGGCCTGGATCGCCGAGCGCTGGGCTGATCCGGCCTTTCCGCGGGCCTTTCCATGGTTCGGCGAGCCGCGCTTCTGGGAGCAGCATCTGAACGATCTGGCTGAGCAGTGTGCGGCCGTCAGCGAGCCGCCGGCGCTGGCTGGCTAGCGTCGCTGCGCTGTGCAAGTTAATGTTAGTCATGGGAGCGGGGCGGACATGCGGGATATTGCTGGCGGCGATTGCCGGCATGTCGCTGGGATTGTCGGCCTGCACTCGTTCCACCGAAGAAGTACGCGCGGGCCGCGAGGCCCACACCACTGGTAACAGCGCGCCGGCCGCAGCAACTGTCGCCATCGCCACCGATGCCGACATGGTCAGTGCCGTCGGCAATGCCAGATCCGGCCCGCCCATCGATCTGAAGTTCCGGCTGACCGGGCGTCCCGAGGTCGGGCAGTCGCTGCCGATGGATTTGCTGATCGTGCCCGATGCGACCGCCCGCGTGGTGCGCATTCATCTGTCATTGCAGGGCGGCGAGGGTCTGCAGATCGAAGGTTCCAGCAGCGTCGACTTCGAGCAGATCGAGCCGGCACTGCGCGCGCAGCTGCGCATCAAGCCGCTGCAGGAAGGCGTGTGGTCGCTGAGCGTCACGGCGCTGGTGGATACCGAAACCAGTTCGGTGGCACGCACTTATTCAATACCGGTTATTGCCGGTATTTGACCGTAATCCGCGATCTGCCTCACGCGGCCGCGGCCGCCTGATTCGTATCATCATCCTGCCTCCCTCAGAGCGCGGGTTATGTCAAAGGTTTCCCAATCTTCACGCAGTCTGCCGGTGCTGTCGGCCGCGGATGCGGTGCTGGCCGATCGCTCGCGCGCGACCGCCGCTCTGCACCTGCGTCTGCGTCGCCAGCTGGAGAGCGTCGATCATGGCGACGGTGCTGCGGCGACGCTGGCGCAGCTGCTGCCGCTGATCAGCGCCAGTTACGAGCAGATCGACGAAGAGCGCCGCGGCGTGGTGCGTTCGATGCAGCTGCTGGCGGAAGAGTCGCGCTCATTCGCGCAGCATGTTGCTGCCGAGGAAGCCAGCCATCTGCAGGCCATCCTCGATCACATCCACGATGTGGTGGTGACCGTCAGCGCCGATGGCACCATCAGTGTCTTCAACCCAACCGGCGAACGGGTGTTCGGTTACTCGCACAGCGAAGTGACCGGCATGTCCATCCTGCGGCTGCTCCCCGACATCGCGCTGCAGGGCTCGCTGCAGCGAGCCCTGCAGATGCTGGCCGCCGGTCCCGGCGCGACCGGCCAGCGTCCGGCGCGTGAAACGCGCGGCCGCCGCCAGAATGGTGAAGAATTTCCGGTCGAGATCGTCGCCAGCCTGGTGCATTTCCAGCGCCGCGAGATGTATGTGCTGTGCCTGCGCGACATCAGTCAGCAGCGCCGCGCCGAACAGGCGCTGCGTGACAGTGAATTCCGTTATCGCACGCTGGTGGAGAATGCCCCGGAGATGATCGTGGTGCTGGACACCGCCAGCGGTGTCTGCATCGACGCCAACGAGAATGCGCGCCGCTTCTTCTCGATCGAGCGCAGCGGCGTCGGGGATCTTGCGCTGCTGGACCTGTTGACAGTCGCCGGTGAGCTGCCGGCCCAGGCTGATACCACTGCCGAGCCCGACGGCACCTGGCCGGCGCTGCTGTTGGCACCGCGTCCCAAGGTGTTCGAGTGGCTGTACCGCCAACCCGAGGGCAGTTCGGTGGCCACCGAAGTGCGCCTGTTGCCGATGCCGGGCGAGGGCGGGCTGGTGCGTGCCAGCATCACCGACATCACCTCGCGCAAGCGCGCCGAGATGATCACGGCCGGCGCCCGCAATGTGTTCGAGCAGGTCGCCGCCGATGCGTCGCTGTCGCAGGTGTTCGCTGCCATCGTGCAGATGATCGAGTCGGTGTGCAGCGACTATATTGCCGTGGTCAGTCTGCTGGACGAGGACGGGCGCAACTTCGTCGAAGTGGTGGGCGCGCGGCTGCCGCAGCCCATGCGCAAGCTCGAAGAGCATTCCATCGTCGATATCCGCAATGGTTCGGCGGCCGCCGCGGTGTATCTGGGCCGGCAGGTGGTGGCCGCCAGCATCGCCGGCGATCCGCACTGGCTGCGCCGCCGCGAAACGGCGCAGCAATGCGGCATTGCCTCGGCCTGGGCGGTACCGATCAAGGCTTCCAATGGCCGCGTACTGGGGGCGGTGGCGGTGTATCGCTCGCGGACCGGTGCGGCGCCGTCGGCTGACCTGGATCTGATGCAGCACGCCGCAAAGCTGGCGACCATTGCCATCGAACGGCGCCGCGCCGTCGAAGCGTTGCGCACCAGCGAAGCCAACTATCGCGGCCTGTATGAAAGCGTGCTGGAAGGCGTGTATCGCTGCGGGCCTACTGGCCAGCTGTTGGCGGTGAATCCGGCCTTCGTGAAGATGCTGGGCTATGCCGATGCCCAGGCGCTGTACGTGCTGCCCGGCGTGGCCGCGCTGTATTGGGCGCCCGGCGAGCGCGCGGCCTTCGAGCAGCGGCTGCAGCACGAGGGCGAAGTGCATAACGCCGAAGTGCTGCTGCGCCGGCGCGACGGAGCGCAGGTGGTGGTGCTGGAGAGCGCACGCGTGCTGCGCGACGAGGCGCAGCGTGTCATTGCCTACGAAGGCACCATCGCCGATATCACCGCGCGCAAGCGCGCCGAGCAGGCCATGTTCGCCGAGAAGGAACGCGCGCAGGTGACGCTGCAGTCCATCGGCGATGCGGTGATCACCACCGACAGCGAAGGACGCATCGAATACCTGAATCCGGTGGCCGAACAGCTGACGGGCTGGAGCAGTGACGAGGCCCGCGGCCATGCCATCAATGCCGTGCTACGGCTGCTGGATGACGCCAGTCGCGCGGAAATGGACAGTCCGCTGCTGCGCTGCCTGCGCGAGGGCAAGGTGGTGGAACTGGCGGAGCAGAGCGTGCTGGTCAATCGCGCCGGCCAGGAAATGGCCATCCAGGATTCGGCGGCGCCGATTCGTGACCGCGCCGGTGACGTGGTGGGCGGTGTGGTGGTGTTCCGCGATGTGACCAAGGAACGGCGCCTGAAGCGTGCGCTGTCCTACCAGGCCGTCCACGATGCGCTGACCGGCCTGATCAACCGGCGTGAATTCGACAACCGGTTGCAGACGGCGGTGCAGAGCGCACGCAACGGCGAAGGCACGCATGCGCTGCTGTATGTGGACCTGGACCAGTTCAAGGTGGTCAACGATACCTGCGGCCACTCGGCCGGCGATCGCCTGCTGCGCGACGTTACCGCGCTGTTGCAGCAGCAGGTGCGCACCACCGACACCATTGCGCGCCTGGGCGGCGACGAGTTCGGCATTCTGGTGCAGCACTGTTCGGTGGAACAGGCAGTGCGCGTCGCCGACAACATCCGTCAGGCCGTGCATGATTACCGTTTCACCTGGGAGCGCAACACTTCGACGATCGGTGCCAGCATTGGCGTGGTGGAAATCTCGCGTGACAGCGAGAGTGCCGCCAGCCTGATGAGTGCCGCCGACATCGCCTGCTATGCCGCCAAGGATGCCGGTCGCAATCGCGTGCACGTCTATGAGAGCACCGAAGCATCCGGCCGGCATCGCGAGATGTATTGGGTCAGCCGTGTCACGCGCGCGGTGGACGAGGGGCGGCTGGAGCTGTTCCATCAGCCCATCGTGCCCACGGTGGACGGCGTCACGCCAGCGCCACCCTTCCATGAATTGCTGGTGCGGCTGCGTGGTGACGGTGATTCACTGATCATGCCCGGTGAATTCATTCCGGCGGCCGAACGCTACAACGTCATTTCGGCCATCGATCGCTGGGTTGTGCAGCGCGCGGCGGAGATTCTGACCGAGCGGCGTACGCTCAATCCTGATGATCAGCTGCAGCTGGCGGTGAACCTCTCGGGCACCTCGCTCAGCGAGCGCAGCTTCCTCGACTATGTGCTGGGCTTTGTCGAAGACGCGCGCGTGGCCGGCGGGCTGTGCTTCGAGATCACCGAGACGGCGGTGATCACCAACATGACGCAGGCCGTGTACTTCATGCGCGAGCTGAAGCAGCGCGGCTGCCGCTTCGCGCTGGATGATTTCGGCAGCGGCGTGGCCTCATTCCATTATCTGAAGACGCTGCCGGTGGACTATCTGAAGATCGACGGGCAGTTCATCGCCAATGCGGCTCATGATGCCGTCGATCGCAGCATGATCGAGGCCATCTGCAAGGTGGCCGGCGCGCTGGGCATTGCCACCGTCGCCGAGAAGGTGGAATCAGCGCCGGTGCGCGCGCAGCTGGCGGTGCTGAAGGTGGACTTCGTGCAGGGCTTTCTGGTGGCGCGACCGCAACCCGTCGCCGAGCTGCCCCCGCCCTGAAGGCCCGGCGCCCGTATCACAATTGGATATTTCTTGCGTGCGGGAAGCGCAGAATCGGGAGATGCACCAC
The DNA here is from genome assembly GCA_020029535.1 of Gammaproteobacteria bacterium. Classification (GTDB taxonomy): domain Bacteria; phylum Pseudomonadota; class Gammaproteobacteria; order Steroidobacterales; family Steroidobacteraceae; genus FEN-1191. The sequence continues at coordinate 37,087 of JAIBJM010000022.1, forward strand.
CAGGGTCAATAGAATCTGCGACGCGATGGATACGGAATTCATCCGCAAGCTGTGGGATGAAACGCCGGATGCGGTCCTGGCTGTATCCATCGATGGCCGCGTCCTGTTCTGGAACCGGGCCGCGCAGCTGTTGTTCGGATATTCGGCCGATGAGGCCTGCGGACAGATGCTCGATGCGCTGGTCCTGCCGGCCGACGACCGGCAAGATGAGCTTTCCCCGCCTGCCGTCTACGAATCGGTGCGTCGTCGCAAGGACGGATCACTGTTGCAGGTCAGCGTTTCCAGCAAGATTGTCCACGATGAGCAGGGTCAGCCACAGTTCCTGCTGCTGACCAAGAGAGACATCACGGACCTGAAGGCAATGCGCGCCGCCAAGCTCGTGGAAGCGCAGTTCCGGGATCTGCTGGAATCGATGCCGGATGCCATCGTGATGGTTAATCTCACCGGCAGTATCGTGCTGGTGAATTCGCATGCCGAAAGCCTGTTCGGCTATGAGCGCGGTGCCCTGATGGGCAAGCCGATTGAACTGCTGTTGCCGGAGCGGCTGCGCGCCGGCCACAGGGCGCATCGCGGCGCGTTCTTTGCGTTGCCCCGCAAGCGCTCCATGGGTGCAGGACTGGAGCTTTTCGGCCGCCGCAACGATGGCGAGGAGTTTCCGGTCGAGATCAGTCTCAGTCCGCTGGCGACCGACGAGGGAACGCTGGTCATGAGCGCCGTCCGGGACATTTCCGATCGTCGCAAGGCCGAGCAGAAGTTCCGCGGGTTGCTCGAGTCGGCGCCCGACGCCATGGTGATTGTCAGCAGGGGTGGAATCATCGCGTTGGTCAATTCCCAGGCCGAGCAGATATTCGGTTACGACCGTCGGGAGCTGCTGGGACGGCCGATCGAGATGCTGGTTCCGGAGCGCTATCGCGCCAAGCATACCGGGCATCGCGCAGGTTTCTTTGCGCATCCGCGCGCGCGTTCCATGGGCGCCGGACTGGAACTGTACGGGTTGCGCAAGGACGGCACCGAGTTCCCGGTGGAGATCAGTCTCAGTCCGCTTGAGACCGAAGAGGGCTTGTTTGTGTCGAGCGCCATCCGTGATGCCACGGATCGCAAGCGCGCCGAGCGCGCCCTGTCCGAGGCCAGCCGGCTGAAGAGCGAGTTCGTCGCCAACATGTCGCATGAGCTGCGCACGCCGCTGAACGGCATCATCGGCTTCTCGGAGTTCCTGATCGACGAGAAGGCGGGCTCGCTCAATGCCCAGCAGAAGGAGTATCTGGGCGACGTGCTCAGCAGTGGGCGTCATCTGCTGCAGGTCATCAATGACGTCCTCGATCTGTCGAAAGTGGAAGCAGGCAGGATGGAGCTGTTTCCGGAGTCCTTTGCGATCGGGCCGGCGATCGAAGAGGTATGTTCGGGGATGTCGCCGCTGGCCCGACAGAAGAATATCCGTATCGAGCGCCGTATCGATCCCGCGCTGGTCCATGTCAGGCTGGACCGGCAGAAGTTTCTGCAGGTGCTGTATAACCTGATGTCGAACGCAGTGAAGTTCACCGACGATGGAGGCTCGGTGGTGCTGACGGCCGCCAGCCATGGCGACGGTCAGCTGCGCATCGATGTGCGCGACACCGGCGTTGGCATCAGGCCGCAGGACATCGGCCGCCTGTTCACCGAATTCCAGCAGCTCGATTCCAGCCCGACGCGTCGCTATCAGGGGACCGGGCTGGGATTGGCCCTCACCAGAAAAATCGTCGAGTTCCAGGGAGGCAGCATATCGGTCGCCAGCGAACCGGGAGTTGGCAGTACCTTCACAGTCATGCTGCCCAGGCAGGTACAGCCATGAGAATCCTGATCGTCGACGACAATCCGATCAATCTGAAGCTGGCCACCTACGTGCTCGAGGCCGATGGCATGGAGATCGAGACGGCCATGGACGCCAATCAGGTGCTGGAATTGCTGGCGCAGGGTGTGCCGGATCTGATCCTGATGGACCTGTCCCTGCCAGGGATGGATGGCCTGACGCTGACACGCAAGCTGAAAGCAGATCCACGCTATGGGCACGTCCCGGTGGTCGCCCTGACCGCCTCGGCGATGAAGGGCGATGACAGCAAGGCTTTCGATGCCGGATGTATCAGCTACATCACCAAGCCCATCGACACGCGGACCTTTGCCGCGCAGATCCGCGCGTTGCTGGGCGGGCCTTGAGCAAGGCGGGGCTGTGTTCGCCCACTTTGTTTCCTATTGCACGGGTGCGGTAATGATTCCCCGGCTCAGGTGCGTCGGGAGCCCTTCTGTGGGCAGGTCGGGTTTGAACTGGCGGTGGCACGCCTCGCAGTTGAGGACGAGTTGATCGCCGGCATCCTGCAGAGCCTGGACGTTCCTGTTTCGAGCAGCCTCCGCAGCGGCGAGTGCCACCTGGCTCATCTGCTGTGTGAACGGCACCCACCCCGGCGAGTTCGTCCATTTCATGTCCATGGGTCCGGTACCACCGACCTGAAGCAGGGTGCCCGTGGTTGCAAGCTGAATCGCGTGATACTCGATCTGCTCCCAACCTTTGTCTGTGCGAGGAGGCTTCAGTGCTGCGTTCCAGATCGGATCGGCGGCCTGATCAACGAACATCACCATCAGCTTGTTGAAGCTGACGACTGGTTTGATGGTGCTGGTTGGCGCGGCGCTCGCAGGTGGCGGGACCACTGCGTCTGCCGGCGTCCCCGCCTGCTTGCCACCGCAACCGGAGACCGTCGAGAGAGCCGCGACGATTCCTGCCAACTGCCACTTTTTCATGTCCATTCTCCTTTTTGAACGGTTCACATCGCGCCGGCGTGTACCTCGCTCATTGGACCTTGATTTCCACCGCCTTCGGCTTCTCGGCCTTGAGCTTCGGCACGTGCACCTTCAGCACGCCATCCTTGCTCTCGGCCCGGATGCTCGCCGCGTCGGCGTTGTCCGGCAGGTTGAAACTGCGGCAGAAGTTGCCGTAGAAGCGCTCGATGCGATGCGTCTTCTCATCCTTTTCCTCTTTCTCGAGCTTGCGTTCGCCCTGGATGGTCAGCACGCCGTTTTCCAGCGTGACCTTGACATCCTCGCGCTTGATGCCCGGCAGTTCTGCCTTGACGACATACTCTTTTTCCGTTTCGCTGATGTCTGCCGCCGGCGCCCATTCGTAATGGCTGCCGCCGGTCTGCTCCAGCATTCGCGGTAGACGCCCGAACAGGGGCGAGAAGCTGCGGAAGAATTCGTCCGCTTCCTTGAAGGGTTCCCAGCGTATCAGGCTCATGAAGGACTCCTTGTTGCAGTGACAGAGGTGCGCGTCTTTCGTGGCTCACGACGTTACTGCAAGCCGTCCGGACCTCAATAAGTAGATGTACGCATGGATCGCCGCACTGCCATGCCAGTGCGGGGAACCGGCGTTTTGAAGCTGCGCGGCTTCACCACCAGCAGATCACAGGTTGTGGCGTCGATGGTGCGTTCGGCGGTGTTGCCGATCAGCAGGCGCCGGAGGCCACGCCTCGACGTTGCTCCCATGACCAGAACATCGGCACGCAGCCGGCGGGCGAGCACCGGCAGCACGCTTTCCGGGTAACCGGCCTGCAGATGCAATTGCCGTGGTGGCAGATCGAGCGGCGCCACATAGCGTTGCAGGGTTCGCTGCACGTATCGCTCCTGCTCTTCATCGACTGCGGGATCGATGGGCCCAACCATGGGATCCGCCAGCGACATGCTGGCCATCATCGAAGGCGGCAACCAGATGTGCGCGACGTCCAGCCGGCCGGAATGCGCAGCAGCGAGTGCCCGGGCGGCTTCCAGAATCCGCCGGTCCAGGCGCGCGGGTCTCGCATGGGTGTGCAGGGGATCAATCGCCGCGAGCACTCGGGCCTTGCCCCAGGCTCGTGCCTTCCTGACGAACAGCAGGGGCGCGGGACAGAGCCGGATCAGCTGCCAGTCGGTATTGGTGAAGAACAGGCGCGCACCGAAGCTGTGCCGGCGGCTCTCTGCCACGACCAGATCCGGCCTGGAGCGCAACACCTCGCGCACGATGGCCTCGTAGGCTGGATCGTCCCAGACGGTCTTCACCGTCACCTTCAGTCCGCTGCGCCGCAGCGGTGCCGCCAGCTTTTCCAGCATCGCGCGCCGGTCGGCGAGAGTGGCCTTGATTCCTTTCTCCAATGTCGTGCGGTACAGGCTCGACCCTTCGGTATACGGACTGAATACGCTGTGAAAGAGAACCAGCCGCGCACCCGTGTGGCGGGCAAGCTGCCCGGCGCGACGCAGCGCCAGCTGGTGCTTTCCCCCGGGTGCTTCGATGCCGACGAGAATGGTCTTGAAGAATCGCTGCGCCATTGATGCATCCCCCCGATCATCCGGTTACGCGGCATCAAGCTAGTCCCGCGCCTGCGGCTGCGGCATCCGCATAACTACCTAGAGCATCCGTGCCCGCCATGGCGCGCAGAGTGATTACGATCCGCACGCAGTGGAAGTCGAACGTTTCGCGAAACGGCTCGCCCGGCGCCTGGACATCGAGCGCCGCTGCGCCGGTGTCGATGAGCGTCTGGTCCGGCGCGCGGCATTCTCGAAGCAGGCCTGAGCGGCGGGGCGCAGTGCATTGCGGCGAATACCTATGGGCAGCTCAGGGTGTCGAGCTGAAAATCCGGGACAAGGGATATGTCCGTTCGCCATCCACCATGCGGGGTCCAGCTTATGTCCCAGGTAACCACCGACAAGTTGCTCGAAGATTTCAGGCTGGTCGTCCACGATGCGGAGGAACTGCTGAAAGCCACCGCCGGGCAGGCCGGCGAAAAGGTTGCGCAGGCACGTGCCCGGGCAGAGGCCTCGCTGCAATCGGCCAAGGCCCAATTCGCCGCGATGGGTAACGGCGCCGCTGCTCACGCCCGGGAGGCAGCTCAGGAAGCGGCCGATCGCGCGAACACTTATGTGCGCAGCAACCCCTGGGCCTCCATCGGTATAGGCGCCGCTGCTGGTCTGCTGGTCGGGCTGCTGCTGGGGCGGCGTCACGGGGGAGGTTCCTCGTGACCGGCGAGCCGGGCTTCGCCCAGGCGGCCGCGAATCTCTCGCAATCGCTTGCACGCCTGATGGAGACGGTGGCGGGTTTTGCCCGGACGCGATTGGATCTGCTGGGCGGATCGATGGAGACCGAACGGCGCCGCAGGATGTGGCTGGCGTTTGGTACCTGCGCCCTGGTCCTGCTGCTGAGTTTCGGAACACTGTTCGCCGGTTTCGCTGTTGTCGCTGCCTTCTGGGACACGTATCGGGTGCTTGCGGCCGCAGCGGTTGCCGCCGGATTTTTTGTATTGGCAGGAGCGGTCGGGTGGACACTGTGGGCGAAGCGGCGCCGGCACCCATCGGCGCTTGATTGGATCGCGCAACTCGTCGCATTGTTTGCCGAATATCGACGGCTGATGCGTTAGGCGTTTGCGTCGCCGGCCATGCCGTCAGCGCCGCGTTCCAGCATGCTGTCGACGTCCCGCTCCGCCAGATACCAGTCTTCGGCCTCATGCCCCGGCTGGAAGGCGCGGCGTTCCGCGTGGAAGTATGCGGCTTCCTCGATCATCGCGTGTCGCCGCCGGGCGTCGAGGATGTCTGCGTCCGGAGCGACGCGGGAGCTCGTCCGGGTCCCCTCGCCGACAGGCAGCGGTGCTGGCGCAAGCGGCGCGGCTGCCCTGCGTCTGGATGCGGTGGTCTGACGTGGCATGACGGAACCTCCTGAAGCGTTTCGCCGATAAATGCTCCGCCGCCGGATCGGCTGCCGCAATGCGAAGTAATACGTATATGCGCGCGTCCGGCCCGGTAGCACCATTGCGATGACGTAGGCGGGAGGCTGATCGCAGCCAACCTGGAGGCGAAATGGAGCACCGGTGGGGTCAGAGAATTCCGGCAGCGATTCCGGTCCGGCTGGTCGGTTATCCGGATACTGTGGGTTCAGGTTGGCTGTGGGATGTCAGCATCAGCGGCGCTTTCATACTGACCGAACTTCGGCCGCCGCTGTTGTCATCCCTGGAGATCGAAGCGGACTTGAGTCACTGCGGAGGTGACGTGGCTGAGCGCCTCGGCGGCTGGGTGGTGCGCCGCGACGCCGCTGGTATCGGGCTGGAGTGGAGCGAACTTGCGCCAGCTGTGCTGCGTGCCCTGCTGGGCAGCGAACTGGTTCAGCTGGGCACGTCTGCCCTGTTACCTGGAGCGTCTGCGCAGGGGCGTGCGTACGCTTTTCCATCAACAGTCTGCCAATCCGGGGAGTGGTCATCATGAGCATCGATCGTTGGGTACTGGCTTTTGCCGGGGCGATGGTTCTGGCGAGTGTCGCACTTGGCTACGCCGTGCATGCCGGCTGGTTGTGGCTCGGGGTCTTTGTCGGCGCGAATCTGCTGCAGTCGGCGTTCACCGGGTTCTGCCCGCTGGCGATCATCCTGAAGAAATTCGGGGTCAAGCCCGGCGCCGCTTTCTGACGGGGTCGATGATGCGAGGGGTTGCATGGCTCGCCGGGTGCGTGGTCCTGGTCGCAGGTTGCGGCGATCGGCGTGAACCGGTGTCGCCGACGGCGGCGGTGCCCGGGCTGTCAGTCATCGTCGTGGCCCCGGAAACCGTGAGTCTGGAGCGCCGGCTCGACGGCACGATCGAGGCGGTCAATCAGGCCACGGTGTCCGCGCAGACTTCCGGGCGTGTGGCCGAGATTCTCTACGACGTCAACGATTTCGTGCCAGCGGGGGCGGTCATCATCCGCCTGCGCAGTGCGGAGCAGCGCAGCGGACTCGAGCGGGCGCAGGCGGCATTGCGCGAAGCAGCGGCGCAGGAGGCTGAAGCGCAGGCGCAGTACAAACGGGTCGCCGCAATTTACGAAAAGCGTCTGATATCCAGGGCAGATCTCGATGAAGCCGAAGCGAAACGCGACAGCGCGGTTGCGCGGCTGGCGTCCGCGCAGGCTGCGGTCTCCGCAGCGCGCGAGGGCGTCAGTTACACGGAGATCCGCGCGCCCTACGCGGGCGTTGTGACCAGACGTCACGTCGAGCTCGGCGAGTCCGTGTCTCCCGGGGCGCCGCTGATGAGCGGTTTGTCGCTGCAGCGCCTGCGCGTCGCCGTGGACATTCCGCAGACGATCGTGGACGCCGTGCGCGAGCGGCGCAAGGCGGTGGTGTATCTGACCGACAGAGGCGGCGGGGAACGGCGCATCGATGCGGTCGGGCTCACCATCTTTCCGGTTGCTGCGCCACCGGCCAATACCTTCCATGTGCGCGTCAGTCTGCCGGAGAACGCAGCGGCGCTGTATCCCGGCATGTTTGTCAAGATCGGGTTCGAGATTGGCGCGGCGCAACGCCTGCTGGTGCCGATGAGTGCACTGGTCGAGCGCGGCGAGTTGCGGGCAGTGTATGTGCTCGACAGCCAGGGCGGGACCTCGCTGCGTCAGCTGCGCACCGGCCATCGATACGGTGAACGCATCGAGGTGCTGGCGGGTTTGCGGGCGGGAGAAAAAGTCGCGCTCGATCCCGTCGCGGCCATGCGCCATCTGACCGGGGCGCCGGCTACATGAGCGGGCCGCTGGGCCTGAGCGGCCGCATCGCCCGGCGTTTCCTCACCAGTCAATTGACGCCACTGCTGGCGCTGACTGCGCTGTTGCTGGGCGCGTTCGCCTGGCTGGTAACGCCGCGCGAGGAAGAACCGCAGATCGACGTTACCTTCGCGAACATTTTCATTGCCTATCCTGGCGCAAGCGCAATCGAGGTCGAGAACCTGGTCAGCACCCCCATGGAGCAGGTGCTCGGGGAAATCTCCGGCGTCGAACACATCTACTCGGTATCGCAGCCGGGGCTTGCGGTGCTCACCGTGCAGTTCGAGGTGGGCGAGGCGCGCTCCGAAGCCATCGTGCGGCTGTACAACGCCGTGTATTCGAACAAGGACTGGCGGCCAGCCAACGCCGGCATTCTCGAGCCGCTGATCAAGCCGAAGGGCATCGACGATGTGCCGATCCTGACGTTGACGCTCTGGACGCTGGATCGCGGGCGCAGTGCGTTCGAGCTGGGGCAGGTGGCGCACGCCATCGAAGCCGAGCTGAAACGCGTGCCGGGGACGCGCAATGTCTACACGATCGGTGCTCCGGATAACGTCGTGCGGGTGGCGCTCGATCCGCAGCGTCTCGCGGGCTTCAATGTCACCGTTGCGGAACTGGCGCGCTCGCTGGAAGCCGCCAACCTGGTTCGTCAGGCCGGCGAACTGGTGGGTCCTGCTGCCGATGGAAGTCGCGTGACGCCGGTGCAGGCAGGGCAGTATCTGGCGGACCGCGATGAAGTGGCGGCGCTGGTGGTCGCGGTGCATGACGGTCGTCCGGTATATCTGGAAGATGTGGCCCAGGTCAGCGCCGGGCCGGACGACACCGAACAGCTGGTGTGGTTTGGAACGGGGCCGGATGCTGCCCTGCGCAATCTGCCTGCCGCGGCGCACGCGCCGGCAGTCACGATCGCCCTCTCGAAGAAGCCCGGCACGAACGCCAGCGATGTGGCGGATGCCGTGGCCAGACGGGTCGAAATGCTCAAGGGCACGTTCATTCCGTCGGGCGTCGAGGCCACCGTGACCCGCAATTACGGTGTCACCGCCAACGACAAGGCACAGAAGCTGATCCAGAAGCTGATGTTCGCCACCGTCGCGGTGGTGGTGCTGGTGTTGCTGGCGGTCGGGCGCCGCGAGGCGGTCGTGGTGGGCGCGGCGGTGATCGTCACGCTGGCGGCGACGCTGTTTGCCTCCTGGGCGTGGGGCTTCACGATCAACCGCGTGTCATTGTTCGCGCTGATCTTCGCCATTGGCATCCTGGTGGATGATGCCATCGTGATCGTCGAGAACATCGAGCGCCATCTGCACCGGGGTGGCGACGCGCTGCAGCTGATTCCGCAGGCGGTGGATGAAGTGGGCGGGCCGACCATTCTCGCGACCTTCACGGTGATCGCCGCGCTGCTGCCGATGGCGTTCGTCAGCGGGCTGATGGGGCCGTACATGAGCCCGATTCCGATCAATGCCAGCATGGGCATGGTGATTTCCCTGGCGGTGGCGCTGGTCTTCACGCCGTGGCTGTGCCGCAGGCTGCTGGGCAGACAGACGCAGGAACATGCCGCCGCACCGGCGGACGATTCCAGGCTGCACCGTCTGTTTGCCCGTGTTCTGGGTCCTTTCATCGATGAGACCCGGGGCCGGCGCAACCGGCATCGTCTGTACGCCGCCATTGCAGTCGCCATTCTGCTGGCTGTCGCACTGGTGGCCGTGCAGTGGGTGGTTCTGAAGATGCTGCCCTTCGACAACAAATCCGAGTTCCAGGTGGTGCTCGACATGCCGGAGGGCACGACGCTGGAAGAGACCGCGCAGGTGCTCGATGAACTGACGCACGCGATCGCGAAGGTTCCGGAGGTCACGGACTATCAGGTCTACGCCGGTACCGCTGCGCCCATCAATTTCAACGGCCTGGTGCGCCAGTACTACCTGCGCGCTGCGCCGGACCTCGGCGATGTGCAGGTCAACCTGGCCGACAAGCATCATCGCGACCGTACCAGCCATGAGATTGCCGGTGCGGTGCGGCCGGCGCTGGCCGCGATCGGCAAACGCTACAACGCTGCCGTGCAGGTCGTGGAAGTGCCGCCCGGGCCGCCGGTGCAGGCGCCGCTGGTTGCCGAGGTGTACGGACCGTCTTACGACGCACAGCGCAGGCTTGCGGGCGAACTGCGGGACCTGTTCGATACCACGCCGGACATCGTCGATGTGAACGACAGTGTCGAGGGACCGGCTGAGCGACTGGTGGCCTCGATCGACCGGCAGAAAGCGGCACTTCTGGGTGTCGATCAGGCGCAGGTGGTAAACACCGCTTCCATCGCCATCGATGGGCTCGATGCCACTTACGTGCATACGGGGCGCGAGCGCTATCCGATTCCCGTGCGCCTCAGACTCGGCGCCGGCGACAAGGCGGCCATCGAGCCCGTGCTGGAACTGGAGGTGCGCGCACGCGGCGATGCCGTGGTGCCGTTGTCCGAAGTCGCACGCGTCGAACGCCAGCCCTGGGATGGCGCGATCATTCACAAGGACCTGTTGCCGGTGGTGTTCGTCACCGGCGATCTGGCCGGCAAGCTCGACAGTCCCCTGTACGGCATGTTCCGGCTCGTCAGGCGCATCGGGGTCGAGCAGCGGTTCGTCGCTCCGCCCGAGGATCCCAACCGCTTCGCCGTCAAGTGGGACGGCGAGTGGCGCATCACCTACGAGACTTTCCGCGACATGGGCCTAGCCTACTCAGTGGGGCTGATACTGATCTATCTGCTGGTGGTCGCGCAATTCAAATCCTATGCCGTGCCACTGATCATCATGGCGCCGATTCCGCTCACGATCATCGGCGTGATGCCGGGCCACGCCCTGCTCGGCGCTCAGTTCACCGCCACTTCGATGATCGGCATGATTGCGCTCGCCGGCATCATCGTGCGCAATTCCATCCTGCTGGTGGATTTCATCGACATGGAGCGAACCGCGGGCCGTCCCCTGCAGGAGGCGGTGGTCCGCGCCGCGGCCATCCGCGCCCGTCCGATCGCGCTGACCGCCGTGGCGGCCATGGCAGGCGCCTTCTTCATCCTCGACGATCCGATCTTCAACGGCCTGGCCGTGTCGCTGATCTTCGGCATCTTCGTATCGACACTGCTGACGCTGGTGGTTATTCCTGTGCTGTATCTGGCGTACAGAAAACGCTTCGGTGGCGTTGCGTGCTCGATATCGGCCCCTCTGAAATCAGGAGATTCATGATGAAAACCCAGGCAATCGGCAACGCCGATGTCATTCGCGCCAGCCGCCATCGGATCTATGTGGTGGTCGCCGATGGGGGAGCGGCGCGCGTCCTGCATGCGCTGGGGGCCGATGGCGGCTCGGGGTTCGTCGAGATCGCACGCATCGAGCGCGCGTCGGCGCATCAGTCGGCCCGGGAGCTCGTCACTGATCGCACCGGGCGGGTATTCGACAGCGGCAGTCGCGTGGGTGTGGGACCCAGGAGTCATGCACGCCACGGCGCGCAAAGCGATTACGATCCGCACGCGGTGGAAGTCGAACGCTTCGCAAAGCGGCTCGCCCGGTGCCTGGATATCGAGCGTCGCTGCGCTGGCATGGATGAGCTGATATTGATCGTCGAGCCCAGATTCCTCGGCGTACTGCGGCCGCGGCTTTCCACCACGACGCGGCGCCTGGTCAAGCGCGAGATCGCGCGCGATCTGGTGCGCGCCGATGAGCGGCAAATCCGGCGCACGGCATTCTCGAAGCGGGCCAGATAGCGCCATGAGCCTGCGTCTGGGTTTTCTCGGCGCCGCCGGAACGGTCACCGGGTCGCGCTATCTGCTGGAGGCGGGCGGACGCCGGTTGTTGATCGACTGCGGCCTGTTCCAGGGTTACAAGCAGCTGCGGCTGCGGAACTGGTCACCGCTGCCGTTCGATGCAGCCGCCATCGACGCGGTGATCCTCACGCACGCCCATATCGATCACAGCGGTTACCTTCCGAGACTGGTGAAGCTGGGATTCAGGGGGCCGGTGTTCTGTTCACCGGCGACGCTGGAGCTGTGCCGCATCCTGCTGCCCGACAGCGGTCATCTGCAGGAAGAGGATGCGAAGTTCGCCAATGCCCACGGCTTCTCGAAACATCATCCGGCGCTGCCGCTCTATACCCGCGCAGACGCCGATGCCTGCCTCGAACGGTTCAGGCCGGTCGGCGTCGGCAGCAGCTTCAGGCCTGCCGGCGGTGTTATGAGCGTACTGCAGCCGGCCGGGCACATCCTTGGGGCCACATTCGTCCGCGTCGAGCACCAGGGCACAGCGGTGACATTCAGCGGCGATCTCGGTCGTCCCGACGACGCGCTGATGAAGGCGCCCGCGGCGCCGGCACCCACCGATTATCTGGTGGTCGAATCCACCTATGGCAACCGGCGTCATCCCGCCATCGACGCCCGAGCGGAGCTTGCGGGCTGGCTGCGCAAGGCATGCGCGCGCGGCGGCGTCACCGTGATTCCCACTTTCGCCGTGGGCCGGGCGCAGACACTGCTGTGGCATATTGCGCAGCTCAAGGAGCATGGAGAGTTGCCGGATATTCCGGTATTTCTCGACAGCCCGATGGCCACCGACGCGACGGCGCTCTATCGGCTGTTTCACGAAGAGCATCGGCTGGGCGATGAGGAGAGCCGGCGCATGTGCGCGGCGGCGCGGTTCGTCAACACGGCGAAGCAATCCATGGCACTCGACAGTGGCAGCGGACCGATGATCGTGCTGTCTGCTGCAGGCATGGCCACTGGCGGTCGCGTGCTGCATCATCTGAAAGCATTCGCGCACGATCCGCGCAATCTGATCCTGTTTGCGGGATTTCAGGCGCCGGGTACGCGCGGCGCAGCGCTGGTGGCGGGCGCGCCGACGATCCGCATCCACGGGCAGGAGCATGCTGTCAGGGCGGAGGTCGGGCAGCTCCAGGCGTCTTCATCGCATGCCGATGCCGATGAAGTGCTGGCCTGGATGCGGCAGCTCAGCTCGCCGCCGCGCCAGGTGTTCGTGACTCATGGCGAGCCCGGTGCCAGCGATGCATTGCGCCTTCGCATCGAGCACGAGCTCGGCTGGAATGCGACGGTGCCCGCTTATCGCGATGACGTCGAGTTGCAGCCATGAAACGCAAACGAGCCGCAGGTGCCCATCCCGTCAGCACCGTGGGCGTGCGCGTCAAGCGCCTCGGGCAGTTGTTCAACTCGCTCGATCCGAGCCCGTTCTGGGATCAGGACCTGGACAAGGAAGCCGCTGAATTCCTGGAGACGGAGTTTCGCGACAAGCCGCGCGATCATGCCTGGGTGCTGAACGTGACGACGGCCGACGTCGGGACCTACAGCGAGCATGACGTGCAGGAGGCCGTCAAACGCTATTACCAGCGTTCGGAGGAATCCATCCGTCAGCGGACGCGCGAACGGTACCGCATCGGCCGCCTGGCGCTTGCGCTCGGTGTCGGTGTATTCATTGCCTGCATGGCCGGTCGCGAGCTGTTGAATGCGGCGCTTCCGGGCGGTGCTCCGTTCGTCCTCGACGAAGGGCTGATCGTGCTGGCGTGGATCGCGCTGTGGCTGCCGACGGAGCATTTCGTTTATGACATCGTGCCGTTGATCCGCGAGCGACGCTTCTTCGAGCGGCTGGTGCAGATGCGCGTGCATGTGCGCATGGAGCAATCGTCTCCGGACTTCGGAAAGGAGTGAAAGTATGGCTCAAGACGCGCTCGTTTCCGTGCCGCCTCTTTGCGCAACCCGGCTTTCAGTGGTTTGGATAGAGCAGGCTGCAATGGCTGCTGTTTCAGCCAGCGCCGTATCTGTTCGAAGTCGTGCAGATCCCCGAGGCAGTTCTGCAGGTCATGCAGCAGTGTAGACGCCTTCATGTCGCGGCTTCGTCCCACCCGGGTACCACCGGCATCGAGCAGATAGCGGCACTTCTTGACGCGGATACGCAGGGCATGAAGCCGGCCCGGTGTGTCGGGGTTCTGCCCGACGGCGCGAACCATCTTCTTCCACTGGCGCCGCAGTGTGCTCGCCAGCAGCTCATCGGCGCGGGCGCCCGGCTCGAAGATCGAGCAATCGTCAATGAGCCGGGCCAGCGCGCGCCGTCGTTCACGTGAGGATCCGGAGTGCAGTTGCTCCTGCAGTCGCTGCCGTGCTTTCCGGCGCATGGATTGCAGGGCCGCCATGACTTCGTGAGCCGCCACGACGGAGCTGCCATCCATGTCACGCAACATCGGCAGCAGGATTCCGCAACGGATGTCCGCGTCGCGCACCGCGCCGAGCTGATCGGCGATGTCTTTCAGGTCGCGTTGCAACCGCGAGCTGGCCGATGCGGCGATCGCTGGCGCCAAGGCGGACAGGATGGTTCGCAACCGCCGGACGGCAACGCGCGCCTTGTGCACGTCCTCGGCGCTGCAGCGATGGGCCAGCCGACCGAGCAATGCACGCGAGGCGCGGTAATGGGTGCGCGCCAGAGTCTGTACGGTCCAGCGACGATTCGTCCCGTGCGCGGCCGCTTTATGCGCCATGGCGGTGCCCTCAACGCGAGTCGGTAGCCGAGACGATTTCCGTCTCAAGCGTGCGGGTTCCATGCAGGGAATTGGCGATCAGGCAGTCGTGTTCGGCGCGTTCGAGCAGTCCACGTGCCTTGTCGTGATCGCTGCCCGCGGCTACGGTGAGCACTGCAGCGGTGGCGAACCGCGTGAACCGGGCGATTCCTTCGGTGCGTTCCAGCGTCCCGTCGACGCGGCAGTCGAGTTGCAGCCAATCGAAGCGCGCCGCGCGTGCCAGGCTGCGGAAGGTCAGGATGAAGCAGTCGGCTACCGCGGCGCAGAGCAGATTTTCCGGCGACCAGAAGCCGACTGGCCCATCGAACTGCGGCGGCGGCGCCGTGGCGATGTCCGGCAATTGTGATGAGGAGACCATGACAGGTCCCGCCGCGGATCCGGCGGCGGAGACCCGATAGATGTGCGGATATGGATGCATCTGAATTCCCTGATGAGCGGTATACAGTGCAAGGCAGGAACTGTCCTCGGGACAATAGGACTTCTACGTATGGACGCCAATCATGGCCGCATGCAGCCTGTCCGCATCTTCGGTGAAGCGGATGGGTGAGTGGTGGGAATGCAAAGACGGATACCTTCCGAATCGGTGGTCTGGTTCGAGCACCTCAGCGTTGGCGATATCAGCCGGGTCGGCGGCAAGAACGCCGTGAAGGTCGGCATCTGCGGTCAGGCGCCGAGCAACCATCCGGAATTTGCTGCCTTCCTGGTCGAGGCGGGCATCGATTCGATCTCGCTCAACCCGGACAGCTTCGTGGCTACCACGCGGCGGGTTGCCGAGACGGAGCGCATGCAACTGCGCGCGAGCGGGACATGAGCAGCAGGATGAAAGCAGCGGTGGTACGTGGTTTCGGGCAGCCGCTGACAATCGAGGAGCGGCCGATTCCGACGCCGGGTGCGGGGCAGGTGCTCATAAAGGTCGTTGCCAGCGGGGTCTGTCACACGGATCTGCATGCGGTGGACGGCGACTGGCCGGTGAAACCCGCGCTGCCTTTTGTGCCGGGCCACGAGGGTGCGGGTTTTGTCGCTGCACTGGGCCCGGGGGTGACGCGACTCAAGGAGGGC
>JAIBJM010000093.1 GCA_020029535.1 Gammaproteobacteria bacterium
GACCACTCCGGCCAATGACGCCGTCTGGGACCAGCTGGCACAGCGGGTGCGTACCTGCACCGCCTGCGAACTGCATCGCACCCGCACCCAGACCGTGTTCGGCGTGGGCAACCGGCAGGCTGAAATCCTGGTGATCGGTGAGGCGCCGGGCGCCGATGAGGACGCCCAGGGCGAGCCCTTCGTCGGCCGTGCCGGGCAGCTGCTGAATTCCATACTGCGCGGCATGGGCTGGCCGCGCGAGACGGTCTACATCGCCAATGTGCTGAAGTGCCGTCCGCCGGGCAATCGCGACCCCAGCCCGGTGGAAGCGCAGTGCTGCCGGCCCTTCCTGCAGCAGCAGATCGATCTGATCCGGCCCAAGGTGATTCTGGCCGTGGGCCGCATCGCTGCGCAGAACCTGCTGGCCACCGACACGCCGATCGGCAAGCTGCGTGGTCGCTGGCATCGGTTCGGCCCACAGGGCATTCCGCTGCTGGTCACCTATCACCCGGCCTATCTGCTGCGCAGCCCCTCCGAGAAGCGCAAGGTGTGGGTGGATCTGAAGACGCTGCGCGCAGCGCTACGTGGCAGCGTCTGAGATGGCGGCCGCCAGCAACGACGCGCTGCCGGTGCCCGAGGTGAAGATCCGGCCCATGCACGACGAGGACGTCGAGCATGTGCTGCGCATCGAGCAGACCTCCTATGCCTTTCCCTGGAGCGCCGGCATCTTTCACGACTGCCTGCGCGTGGGCTATCAGTGCAGCGCGCTGGAAGTGGGGCCGGTGCTGGCCGGCTACAGCGTGCTCAGCACCGGCGCCGGCGAGGCGCATCTGCTCAATCTTTGCGTGCGCGATGAATTCCGCTTCCGCGGCCTGGGCCGCATGCTGCTGCAGCATATGGTGCAGCAGGCACGATCGGCCGGTGCGCGGCTGATTTTCCTCGAAACCCGGCCGTCCAATCTGGCGGCGATCCGCCTGTATCACTCGCAGGGCTTCGTGCAGATCGGCGTCCGTAAGGGTTACTACCAGGCAGTGGAGCGGCGCGAGGACGCCATCGTCATGCGCAGAACGCTGGATTGAGATCGTCCCGCAGCCGCGGGGTTGCCGTCATTGATCTCCACCCAGCGCCCGCAGGATGGGGCAATCGGCGGTGCGGCCGTGGCCGGGGCAGGACTTCACCAGCAAGGCGAGACCGTCGTGGACACGCCGCAGCTCGGCGATGCGCCGTTCGATGTCGGCGAGTTTGGCTTCGGCGCTCTTCTTGACGCGCGCAACGTCGCGCTTGGAAGAGAGATCAAGCAGATCGCGGATTTCCTTCAGCGAGAAACCCAGTGCCTGCGCGCGTCGTATGAAGCGCAGTCGGCTGATTTCAATGTCGGAGTAGCGCCGGTAGCCGGACGCCAGCCTGTTCCTGGGTTGCAGCAATCCGGCCCGTTCGTAGTACCGCACCGTATCGACGCCGACCCCAGCGCGCTTGGCCAGGTTGCCAATGCCAATGGATTCCATATTCCAGCTCCTTATCGTTGCTGGAATGTTAGAGCCTGAACCATGGCCCAGAGTCAAGACTCTGGCGAGAGGAACGTGGTCAGTACTGCCGTGAGAATGAGCGCGGTGGTGATCAGACCGATTTCGACGGCAATGCTGCGGCGGAGACTCCTGGCCGCAGAGCTGTCGCCGCGCTCCAGTGCCGGGCCGTAGCGCCATTTGTTGAGAGCCGCAGCCGCCATCAGCACTGCAAAGATTGTTGTCTTGCCGGCGATCACTGAGCCGTAGGCTGTGAACAGCCGCTGCAGGTCTCCAATCAGGATCGCGGCCATGGTAAACCCCGCTGCGAACAGCCCAGGTACGAGCCAGGTCGCAATTCTGGAGAACTGAGCGACGATGATTCCTGCAGCCGGTGCAGCCTCGTTGCCGGCAATGCGAAACAGCAGCGGCAGCGAAGCGAACCAGAAAGCCACCACCGCAAGGTGCAGCCACAGCAGCGGGCCCAACAGCGGGCGCCAGGGGCCGATTGATGTATGCCCGATCTGCGCAAAACCGGCGAGCGTCAGCCCCGCGCCGAGAATTGCGGCTGTACCGCCGGCGGATGTGCCCAGCGCTGTGCCGAGACAGATCAGCATCAATCCGAGCAGACGCCATGCAAGTGCCACCGTGATCGGGGAGCTGCGGACCAGTTGCTGCAGCGACGGGTCGCCTATCGAAGCCAGCGTTCCACCCATGCGTGCCGGTTCGAGGAGGTAGAGCACCAGCAGCAAGCCGATGGCCGCAGCTGCCCAGCCAACGGCTGCCTTGCGTATCCAGTCACGCGTTGCTGCCGACGTGGAGTGACCCAACGCGGAGAGAAAGATTGCCATCCCCACTGCCTGGAAGATGGCGACGAAACCTATGGCCCGAACCGCCGTAAATACCCAATCGATCATCGCAACTTGCTGCGAGTCATGGGAGTGACGGTCCCGGACAGACTATTGGGCTGCGACGCTGAAGCTGAGCTTTCCGGTCATTGTATGGCCGTCGTCGCCGACAGCGCGCCAGCTCAACGTATAGTGGCCGGCATCGAGTCTGGGTGCATCAACGGCGATCCTGGCGGACGGGTCCTTGGGCAAGGACGTCACTTTCTGTTCAGATCCACCGTCCTTCTGCACGACAAGCGAGGTCACGCGCGTGGCTTCGTTGAAGGTAAGTACGAACTGCGTCGGTGAGGTGGCAACCGTACTACCCCCCGGCCGGCATCGAGGACTCGAGTTTCGTGTGTGCCTGCGCCGTGCCGATCGATGCGATCAGCAGCGCTGTCACAGCGGTGAAGGTCTTCATGTAACGCTCCTTGACCAGTATCGGAACCTAAAACCAGAAGCGAACGCCCGCAAGCCAGCGCAAGTCGCTGGCATCAGACTCGCCGAAGCGCCTGTCCCACGAGACGCCGGCATACGGTGCGAACTCGCGCCGGATCTCGTAGCGCAGCCGCAGACCCAGCTCTGCGCTGGAGACACCCGAGGCAATCCCGTTCTGCGGATCGTCCTTGCTGTATGCATCGAGTTCCAGCGATGGCCGGAGAATGAGGCGCTGGGTCAGCAGCAGGTCATAGTCGGCTGACAGGCGCAACGCAGCGCGACCGTTTTCTCCGAAGTACAGGGTTGCCTCGACATCGAAGAAGTAGGGCGCCAGTCCCTGGATACCCAACGCCAGCCAGTCGCGTGACGGCCCATCCGCGAAATCATGACGGGCGCCGGCCTGGAGATTCCACCACCGGCCAATCACGCGGTCGTAGAGGACTTCGATATCACCCTGCCCGCTCCGGACTTCCTGGCGCTCCCCCGCGGATTTCAGCCACAGCTTCGCGTCATCATTTCCGTACCAGGCATAGGAATCCCAGGACAACGCCGTGTGCTGATCGGATCGTCCCAGGTCGAGTTCATCGAAAACCAGGGTGCCCAATGACTGTCGGTCATCCATGCCCATCATCGTCGCCATCTCGCGATAGGGCATGTCGTGCATGGCCTGCGCGGGTGGCTCAGGAGGTACATGCTCGCGCTCGCTGGTCGTGTCGGCGGACGCGTGAGTGGCATGGTCATGCTGCTGTGCCATTGCTGCGCGGGCCAGCAGCATCAACGCGGCTGCTGTCAGGCCCCGCTGAAGTCGCGGACTCATGGCTGCGCCCCGTCATGCGCGACGATGACCTCGCGGAACATTCCCGCTTCCATGTGATACAGCAGATGACAGTGATAGGCCCAGCGGCCGAGTGCGTCGGCCGTCACGAGATAGCTGACGCGCTGCGCCGGCAGCACCGTCACCGTGTGCTTGCGGACCTGGAATGCGCCGCTTTCATTGATGACCTCGCTCCACATGCCGTGCAGGTGGATCGGATGCATCATCATGGAATCATTCACCAGCGTGATCTTCAGGCGCTCGCCGTGGCGGAAGCGCAGCGGTTCGGCTTCGGAGAACTTCTGTCCGCTGAACGACCACACGAAGCGTTCCATGTGACCGGTGAGATGCAATTCGAGCTCGCGCTCCGGATCACGATGGTCGATGGGGCCGCCGAGCGTGTGCAGATCGGCGTAGGTGAGCACGCGTCGTGTGCTGTTGCGCAGCCCGGGGCCGGGGTCATCCAGGCGCGATGACACCTGCATCGCCAGCGAATCCACATTGGGGCCATGCTCCGGCGCAGCATGGCGCAGCGCTTCGCTGCCGTGATTCATCGCGCTGTGATCCATGCCCTCCATGCCCTCCATGCCCTCCATGCCCTCCATGCCGGCCATGGCACCGTGGTTCATGCCCATGTCGCCCATCGTCAGCAACTGGCGCGGCTCCAGCGGCGGAATCTCCGCGGCCATGCCTGCGCGCGGGGCGAGCGTACCGCGGGCATAGCCGGATCGATCCGCCGCCTGGGCGAACAGGGTGTAGGCGCGATCGGCGTCGGGCTGCACGATGACATCCAGGGTCTCCGCGGTGCCGAGGCGGAATTCGTCGACTGTCACCGGTTCCACGTCCTGCCCGTCGGCGGCCACCACGGTGATCTTCAGCCCGGGTATGCGCACATCGAAAAAACTCATCGACGAGCCATTGATGAACCGCAACCGGACCCGCTCACCCCGCTGGAACAGCGCGGTCCAGTTGCCCATCGGCGTCACGCCGTTCATCAGATAGGTGTAGGTGGCGCCGCCGACATCGAGAATGTCGGTGGGGTTCATCCGCATCTCGCCCCACATCCGGCGGTCGGCCAGAGTCTCCGTGAGGCCGCGCGTGCGAACGTCGGCAACCAGGTCCCCGACGGTGCGCTTGCCGAAGTTGAAATAGTCGCTTTGCCGCTTGAGCGTGGCATAGAGGTGTTCAGGATCGACATCGGTCCAGTCGGACAGCAGCACCACATGTTCGCGATCGCTGGCATGCCGCTCGCCCGCGCGACGGTCAATGATCAGCGGCCCGTACAGGCCCACCTGCTCCTGAAAACGCGAATGCGAGTGGTACCAGTAGGTGCCGTACTGGTTGACCTTGAACCGGTAGGTGAAGGTCTCGCCGGGTGCGATGCCCGGAAAACTCAATCCCGGCACGCCATCCATGTCGGCCGGCACGATCAGTCCGTGCCAGTGAATCGAACTGCGCTCGCGCGTCCGGTTGGCGACGCGCAGCGTCACGTTGTCTCCCTGTCGCAACCTCAGTACTGGCGCCGGGACTTGTCCGTTGACCGCGATCGCTGTGCGTTGACTGCCGGTGAAGTTCACGGGCAGCTCGCCGATCGCAAGATCGAATTCGGTGCCTGTGAGAACTGCCGGGCTGGCTGCGCCCATTCCCCATGACACTTGACGCCACGATCCCGCCAACAGCAGTGCCCCGCTGGCGCCCTGTACAAATCGGCGGCGACTCAACAGCGGGTTGGTGCCCGGCAAGTGGATCAAGCAAACCTCCATTCCGGCGAGCGTGAAGCGCTGACCGACATATCAAAGCCTAGGTCTGGACCATGGTCCGTAGTCAATAGCGCCATTATCGTCGTCAAGTCGCAGGACGCGGAGATTGAGACCACCGACACGGTCACCACTACGTCAGTACGGTGGGCGGCATGGTTTCCGGATTGGTGCCGTAGTAGGCTGCAAGGGTGCAAGGGCCGCGCAAATACAGAATCGTCGTGACGATGCTGCTGCTGCCAATGCTGGCGCAGGCTGGCATCCGGCACGCCATGGATATCGGCACGCTGCCGACGCGCATGGCGACGGCCGGGCACGACTGCTGTCCGGACGACGACCGCAACATGCACTGCGATACTGCCGGCACCGCCATTGGCTGCGTGGCTTGCCAAGCCGGACACGGCTGCCATTCTCCCGGCCAGTTCGCCATCGCAGGTGCCGGCGCGCTGGTCATTCCGGTTTCTCTCTCCGGCGCTTCGCCCGGTTTCCTCATCCGGCCTCCAGCTCGCGGCAGTCCGGACAGACTGCTGAGACCGCCCCGCATCCGCTGAAGTTGCTGCGATCAGGCCCGCGCTGACGCGCGGGTTCGCGTGCATTGCACGCCTGCTGCCGTGGACTTCAGACATGATCAAACTGCCATTCCTGCTGGTTTGCATGGGCGCTGCGACCGTCTCGTGGTCGGCACCGCTCGGTTTTCACGCGGCGATGGATCGCGCCGCGGCTCAGGCGCCCGAACTCGCGGCACTGGATGCCGGCATCGGTGCCGCACAAGCCAGGACAGTCGGTGCGGGCGACCTGCCCGAGCCAAGACTGCTGCTCGGCATCGACAACCTGCCGATCCAGGGTCAGGACGCGTGGCGCCTGTCGCGCGACCAGATGACGATGCGTAGCGTCGGTCTGATGCAGGAGCTGCCGAACCGGCCGCGTCGCGATGCGGAAGTTGAACGTGCCGCCGCCGCGGTGAGCGGTGCACGGGCCGAGCGACACCAGCTTGAAGTCGCGGTGCGCCGCGAGGCGGGTCTGGCCTGGCTGGAGCGTTTTCATATCGAGCGGCAGTTTGCGCTGCTGGATGAGCTGGATGAACAGAACGCGCTGCTGGGCCGCACTGTCGAGGCCACGCTCGCAGGCGGCGCGGGTTCGCCAGCGGATGCGCTGCTGCCACGGCGCGAGGCCGCTGAACTGGCCGACCGCCGCGACGAACTCGAAGTGGCGTTGCACCAGGCCACCGCGAAGCTGCGCCGGTGGGTGGGGGAGCAGGCGGAGGAACCTCTGGAAGGTGCGTCACCTGCGTTGACCGTCAACGCGGCAGAGCTGCGGTCGCGGCTGGACGAACACCCGGCGCTCACAGCATTTGCCCCGCGCGTCTCGCTGGCCCAGGCCGAACTGCACTCGGCCCAGGCGGAGCGCCGTCCGGACTGGGCGCTGGAACTGAGCTATGGCCACCGCGGCGCTGCCTTCGGCGACATGCTCTCGGCACAGGTCAGTCTGAGTCTGCCGATGCTGGTGCGCGCGCGGCGCAGCTCGGAGGTCGATGCGCGACTGCAGTCGTTGCATCAGATCGAGGCGCAACGTGTTGCGGAATATCGCGAGCATTTGCAGATGCTCGATGCGGAACTGGCGGAGTACCAGTCCCTGCAAAGCCAACTGGTGCGGGTGCGCGAACAGCACCTGCCGCTCGCACAGCAGGAGGTGGAGCTGACACTCGCTGCCTATCGCGGTGGCACAGGCACTCTGGATAGAGCGCTTGGAGCACGCCGTGCCCTCATCGACGCGCGCCTCAGGCAGATCGTGCTCGAGGGCAGGCTGGCAGCGGTCACCGCGGGTGTGCTGTTGAGTTTCCATGGAGAACTGCCATGAAGCGCGTGCATTACATCATCGCTGCAGCAGTCCTGCTGGCAGCCGGCGCCGCGTCGGGGTTGTGGTGGAGAGCGGAACACGCGGGCGCTGTCCCGACGCAGACCGGCCAGGTGTCGAAGGGCGCGGTACTTTACTGGTACGACCCGATGGTGCCGGACCAGCACTTCGACAAGCCGGGGAAGTCACCGTTCATGGACATGGCTTTGGTGCCGAGGTACACGGGCGGCTCGTCCGGGGGCGACACCACTGTGGTGATCGATCCGGCAATCGCGCAGAACCTGGGCCTGCGCCTGACGCGGGTGGAGCGCGGAGTTCTGTCACGACGGCTCGAGCTGGTGGGCAGCGTGCAGCGTGACGAGCGCGCGGTTGTGGTGTTGCAGGCCCGTGCCGCGGCGTTTGTCGAAGGCGTGCACGCGCACGCGCCCGGCGATGTGGTGCGGCGGGGCGCGTCGCTGATCGATCTGCACGTGCCGGAGTGGTCTGCGGCGCAGGCGGAGTTCGTTGCGTTGCTGGGCGGTGCCGACGCTGCGCTGATCGATGCGGCACGCGAAGGATTGCGCGCACGCGGATTGCCGCCGGAGTTGATCGCACGCGCCGAAGCCGGGCGCCGCGTGCAGTCGGTCCATACGGTGACCGCGCCGATCAGCGGTGCGCTGGAGAGCTTCGATGTGCGTCCGGGCATGGCGGTTGAGGCGGGTGCGACGTTGGCGCGTGTCGCCGGACTGGATGTGGTCTGGGTCGAGGCCGCGCTGCCGGAGAGTGCGGGGATCGTGCCGGATGTCGGTGGTCACGTCGCGGTGACATTGAGTGCGCTGCCGGCGGAACGTTTCGACGGAGAGATCGTCGGTCTGCTGCCGATGGCCGATCGTGACACGCGGACGCTGCGGTTGCGGGTCGTCGTGCGCAATCCGGAAGGTCGCCTGCGACCGGGGATGTTTGCGCGCGTGCAGCTGATGGATGACGCAAGCCAGCCAGTGCTGCATGTCGCAGCGGAGGCGGTGATTCACGGCGGGCGGGGTGCGCGCGTGATCCTGCTGGACAAGGGACGCTACCACCCGGTGAGCGTGCGGACCGGTGGCGACATCGATGGCCGCGCCGTGATTCTCGATGGTCTGGAAGAGGGTCAGCAGGTTGTGGCCTCCGCGCAGTTCCTGATCGACTCCGAGGCCAACCTGCAGGGCATGCTTGAGCGGCTGGAGCCGGCCGTGGATCGGCCGTGATCGCGCGTCTGATCGCAGCCGCGGTGCGTGCCCGTGCGCTGGTGCTGCTCGCGGCGCTGGGCCTCGCCGCCTGGGGAATCTGGGCGCTGCGCGAAACGCCGGTCCTTCGTCTATGTACTGTTTGCCGACGGCACCGATCCCTACTGGGCGCGCTCGCGCGTACTCGAATACCTGAGCCAGGCGCAGCGGCGACTCCCCGCCGCTGCCAGGTCGGCGATCGGTCCGGACGCCACCGGTGTTGGCTGGATCTACCAGTACGCGCTGGTCGATCGCAGTGGCGGCCACGACCTCAGCCAGTTGCGTGCGCTGCAGGACTGGTTCCTGCAGTACGAGTTGAAGACGCTGCCCGACGTGGCGGAGGTCGCCAGCGTGGGCGGCATGGTGCGGCAGTACCAGGTGGTGCTCGATCCCGCGCGGCTGACGGCGCTGGGTATCGCCCACACCAAAGTCATCGAAGCCCTGCGCGCCGCCAACCAGGAGGCCGGGGGCGCCGTGGTCGAACTCGCGGAGGCGGAGTACATGGTGCGGGCTTCCGGCTACCTGCGGTCGCTGGATGATTTCGGCGCCATACCGCTGGGTGTCGATGCCGCGGGCATTGCCGTGCGGCTGCGCGACGTGGCGCGCATCCAGCTTGGGCCGGAGATGCGGCGCGGCGTGGCCGAACTGAATGGCGACGGGGAAGTGGCCGGTGGCGTCGTGATCCTGCGTTCCGGCAAGAATGCGCGGCGCGCCATCGCCGCGGTCGAGGAGAAGCTCGCGGCGCTGCGTGGCAGTCTGCCGGCGGGCGTGGAGATCGTGACCACCTACGATCGCTCGCAGCTGATCGACCGCGCGGTCGACAACCTGTCGCGCAAGCTCGTCGAGGAGTTTGCGGTGGTCGCGCTGGTGTGCGTGCTGTTCCTCTGGCATCTGCGCTCGGCGCTGGTGGCCATACTGACCCTGCCGCTGGGTGTGCTCGCGGCCCTCGTCGTCATGCGGTATCAAGGTGTGAGCGCCAACATCATGTCGCTGGGCGGCGTGGCCATCGCCATCGGCGCAATGGTGGATGCCGCGATCGTCATGATCGAAAACGCGCACCGGCAACTGGAACACTGGCAGCGCTCGCATGGCGGGCAGCGGCCCGAGGGCGCGGAGCACTGGCGCATCATGACGGCGGCCGCGACGGAGGTCGGGCCCGCGCTGTTCGTCAGCCTGCTGATCATCACGCTGTCCTTCGTGCCGGTCTTTACTCTGCAGGCGCAGGAGGGACGGCTGTTCGGCCCGTTGGCGCTCACCAAGACCTACGCCATGGCGGCGGCGGCAGGGTTGTCGGTCACGCTGGTGCCGGTGCTGATGGGATTGTGGGTCCGGGGACGCATTCCGCCGGAAACTGCCAACCCGCTCAACCGCGCGTTGATTGCTCTGTACCGGCCGGCGCTGGATCGGGCGCTGCGGCGTCCGTGGCTCACGATAGCCATCGCCGCGCTGGCGCTTCTTTCCTCGCTGTGGCCGCTGAGCCGGCTGGGCGCCGAGTTCATTCCGCCGCTGGATGAAGGCGATCTGCTCTACATGCCCACCGCCTTGCCGGGCCTGTCGGCCGCCAAGGCCGCTGAACTGCTGCAGCTCACCAATCGCATGATCCGCAGTGTCCCCGAGGTCGCCACCGCTTTCGGCAAGGCTGGCCGCGCTGAAACGGCCACCGATCCCGCGCCGCTGGAAATGTTCGAGACCACAGTCCAGTTCAAGCCGCGCAGCCGGTGGCGGCCCGGCATGACGCCGCAGCGTCTGCGCGCAGAGCTCGATCGTGCAGTGCAGGTACCAGGGCTCACCAATGTCTGGGTGCCGCCGATCCGCAACCGCATCGACATGCTTGCCACCGGCATCAAGAGTCCCATCGGCATCAAGGTGGCCGGACCGGACGCCGCCGCAATCGATGCAGCGGCCGTGCAGATCGAGCGGGCTGCACGCGGCGTGCGCGGGGTGAGCTCGGCTGTCGCGGAACGGCTCACCAGCGGCCGCTACATCGACGTGACCGTCGATCGCGAACAGGCCGGACGCTTCGGGCTCAACGTGGCCGACGTGCAATCCATCGTCAGCGCCGCGATCGGCGGCGAGAACGTGGGGGAAACCGTGGAAGGGCGCGCACGTTTTCCCATCAACGTGCGATATCCGCGCGAGCTGCGGGAATCGATCGATGCGCTACGCGCGCTGCCGTTCCTGACGCCCTCGCGCCAGCAGATCATGCTGGGGGATGTTGCGCGGCTGCGCATCAGCGCAGGACCATCGATGATCAAGACCGAGAACGCCCGTCTCTCCGGCTGGATCTACGTCGATATCGCCGGACGTGACCTCTCCTCGACGGTGCGCGCGCTGCGGGCGGCGGTGGCGCGGCAGGTGCGGCTGTCGCCCGGCCTGTCGGTGACTTATGGCGGGCAGTACGAGTACCTCGAGCGCGCGACGGCGCGCCTGTGGATTGTCGTGCCGGCCACGCTCGCCATCATCTTTCTGTTGCTGTATGGCGTGTTCCGCCGTTTCAGCGAAGCGGCGCTGATCATGCTGACGCTGCCGTTCGCACTGACGGGCGGTATCTGGTTCCTTTATCTGCAGGGCTACAATCTGTCGATCGCGACGGGCGTGGGCTTTATCGCGCTGGCGGGCGTCGCCGCCGAGTTCGGCGTCATCATGCTGCTCTATCTGCGGCAGGCCATCGACGCACGCACACAGTCCGGCCGGCCGCTGTCGGAGGCCGAACTGGACCAGGCGCTGCGGGAGGGCGCGGTGCTGCGCGTGCGGCCCAAGGCCATGACGGTTACCGTGATCGTCGCGGGTCTGCTGCCGCTGTTCTGGGGCGAGGGCGCCGGCTCGGAGATCATGCGTCGTATCGCGGCACCGATGGTGGGCGGCATGCTGACCGCGCCGCTGCTCTCGATGCTGGTGATTCCCGCCGTGTTCCGCCTGATGCGGCGGCGAGGTTTGCAATCCGTTCAATCCACCGAAGTAGAGGAGATCCCATGAAACACCGGAATTTTGTGCTGGGTATTGTGGCTGCGTTGGGCATTGCAGGCGCGGTGAACGCCGCGGAGATGAAAGGGATGCCCGGCACCGCCATGCCGGCGGCGGGCATCGTCACCGGCAAGGGTGTGGTGAAAGGCATCGACGCTGCGGCCGGCAAGGTCACCATCGCGCATGAGTCGATCGAAGCCATCAAGTGGCCGGCCATGACCATGGGCTTCAAGGTGGCCCAGCCGGCCATGCTCGGCAATGTCGCCGTCGGCAAGAAGATCGAATTCGTCTTCGACAGCAAGGATCAGCAGTTCACGATCAAGTCAATCAAGGTGCTCGAGTAGGCGGGCGCACCGGGGACGGGCCGGCGACCCGTCCCCGGAATGCCATCTTCCGGCTATCATGCGGGCCGCCCGCTTCAGGATTGCACCGTGGATCTGCCTTCAGAAATCAACCGCCGCCGCACCTTCGCCATCATCTCCCACCCCGACGCCGGCAAGACCACGCTGACCGAGAAGCTGCTGCTGTTCGGCGGCGCCATCCAGCTGGCCGGTACCGTCAAGGGCCGCAAGGCGACGCGTCACGCCACCTCGGACTGGATGGCGCTGGAGCAGCAGCGCGGCATTTCGGTCACCAGCTCGGTGATGCAGTTCCCGTTCCGCGAGCGCATCGTCAACCTGCTGGATACCCCGGGTCACGAGGATTTCTCGGAAGACACCTATCGCACGCTGACCGCGGTGGATTCGGCGCTGATGGTCATCGACTGCGCGAAGGGCGTGGAAGAGCGCACCATCAAGCTGATGGAAGTGTGCCGGCTGCGCACCACGCCCATCATGACCTTCATCAACAAGCTGGACCGCGAGGGTCGCGCGCCGATCGACCTGCTGGACGAGATCGAACAGGTGCTGAAGATGCGCACTGCGCCGGTGACCTGGCCCATCGGCATGGGTCGCGAGCTGCGCGGCATCTATCACCTGATCGAAGACCGTATCTATGTGTACGAGGCGGCGGCTAAGGGTCGCGCCGGTACCAACCGCATCATCGATGGCCTGCACTCCGAAGCCGCGCGCGAGCTGCTGGATGCGCAGTGGCCGGCGTATGTCGATGAGGTGGAACTGGTGCGCGGCGCCACCGCCAGCTTCGATCTGGCGGCCTACCGCGCCGGCGAGCTGACGCCGGTGTTCTTCGGCTCGGCGATCAGCAACTTCGGTGTCGAGGAACTGCTGACGGCTTTCGTCGAACACGCACCGGGCCCGCAGCCCCGCGCCACCACCGGTCGCGAAGTGGCAGCGCTGGAACCCAGGCTCAGCGGCTTCGTGTTCAAGATCCAGGCCAACATGGACCCGCAGCATCGCGACCGCATCGCCTTCATGCGGCTGTGCTCGGGACGTTACCAGCGCGGCATGCGCTTCTATCACACGCGACTGGGCAAGGAGGTACGCGTGGCCGATGCGCTGACTTTCATGGCCGCCGAGCGTGCGCAGGCCGAGGAGGCCTTTGCCGGCGACATCATCGGTCTGCACAACCACGGCACCATCAACATCGGCGACACCTTCACCGAAGGCGAGCAGCTGACCTTCACCGGCATCCCGAACTTCGCGCCGGAGATTTTCCGCCGCGCCGTGCTCAAGGACCCGTTGCGCATGAAAGCGCTGCAGAAGGGTCTGTCACAGCTGTGCGAGGAGGGCGCCACGCAGCTGTTCAAGCCGCTGCGCAACAGCGATCTGGTGCTGGGCGCGGTGGGGCAACTGCAGTTCGAA